>DASUFM010000901.1:0-7722 GCA_036274535.1 Blastocatellia bacterium | reverse complement strand
AATCCGGTCGCGATTTTATCATATGGGGAGCGGACAAGGGGACAAGGAGAAGGGGAGAAGGGGAGGCAAGGGGACAAGGAGATGAGAAATTTCCTTCGCCCTGCCTCCTTGTCCCCCTCCTCCTTGTCCCCTTGTCCGCGTTCCCCACTCCCCGCTACGAATTGGCAAGGATCGCGTCTTTCGGTTAGTATTACGGCGTTCGACTCTGTCGAATTGTTTGAATAAAACGACAAACAAAATAAATCAAAAGAGAGAGAGGCGATTCGGGAAAATGGACAACGCAGCACAAAATTCACAAAACGTCCAGGATAGTTTTTTGAACACTTTGCGCCGCGACCGCATCAATGTGACGATTTACCTGATGGGCGGCGTGAAACTGACTGGCAAGATCAAGAGCTTCGATAAATTCTCGTTGGTGCTCGAGTCGGGCAACCTGGAGCAGTTGATTTTCAAGCATGCGATCTCGACTATCTCGGTGCCTCGAGGCGCGGTGCATCATCCGCGCCCCGAAGTAGCGCGTGAACAACAGCAAGAACGGGCGCAGGCGGCCCAAACGCCCGCTCCCGCAGTCCCTTCCGCTGGCGGAGGGTCGTCATCCGCTACTTCCAGCAGTTAGCTGGCGCGGGCGGTTTCCGGCGAAATAAGAGCTTCAGTCAGGTTCTGACTGAAGCTCTTGCTTTGTGCGGGCAAAAAGGTAATGCGAAAACTGATCACATTCGAAGGCATCGACGGCTGCGGAAAGAGCACGCAGATGCGTATGCTCGAACAATATCTGATCGAGCGCGGCGTGGCCGTCGTTTCGACCCGCGAGCCGGGCGGGACGGAGTTGGGCCGCAAAATCCGTTCAGCGCTGCTCGACGGCGGTAAAGGCTCGGTCGAGCCTTTGGCCGAACTGTTGCTTTACGCGGCCGACCGCGCCCAACACGTGCGCCAGGTGATTATGCCTGCGCTCGTCGAAGGCAAAGTCGTTTTAAGCGACCGATTCTATGACGCAACCACAGTTTATCAGGGCTATGCGCGCGGCTTTGACTTGAAGCTCGTAAATCAATTAAATGAGCTTGCGACCGGCGGATTGAAGCCCGATCTCACCCTGCTTTTCGACCTCGACGCCGAAACCGGCTTGAAACGGACCCTGCGGCGCGGGCATGAAGCAGGCGCGACGGCGCGGCCGGACAGGCTCGATCAGGAACCTGTGGAGTTTCACGAACGGGTGCGCAAAGCCTACCTGGAAATCGCCGCGCGCGAACCTCAACGCTTCCGCATCATTTCCGCCGCAGGCCCGGTCGAAGAGACTTTCGAACTAATGATCGGGGAAGTTCGAAGATTGCTCAGCGTATGATCACGGAATTTTTTTAGCCACGCGCGAATGAACACGAATACTCATGAATGAAGACAGGGAACGGAAAACCGCATAGCCGCCCGGATTAATAAAAAGATTAGTGTTCATTCGTGTTTATTCGTGGCTAAATTGCTTTCTTTGGCTCAGTAAACATTCATGTCATTCGCAAAACTCGTCGGCAATCAGCGCAACAAAGAAATTCTTCAGCGATTGCTGAAAAACGGCCGCGTCAATTCGACTTTGATATTCGCGGGGCCTGACGGCGTGGGCAAACGCCAGTTCGCGCTGGCCTTCGCCAAGGCCGTGAATTGCCAGAAGGCGTCCGCCGGGGCTTACGCTCTGGACAGCTGCGACGAATGTTCCGTATGCCGCCGCATAGACGCCGGCGCTTACGGAGACGTGACGGCCATTCGCCCGGACGGCCAGTTCATCAAGATCGCCCAGACGCGCGAGATGGCTGAAGAGGTCTACTACCGCCCGCGCGAAGGCCGCCAGCGCTTTTTTATCATTGACGAGGCGGACAGATTGCGCGAAGAGGCCGCCAATTCGCTGCTCAAAACCCTTGAAGAGCCTCCGGCGACCTCGACAATCATTCTATTGACCGCGCGCCCCGACGCCTTGTTGCTGACCATTCGTTCACGCGCGCAGCGGCTCAATTTCGCCGCGCTTTCCGTCTCTGAGATGGAACAGTATCTGGCCGAGAATTTTCCGCGCCCGGCGCCGGATACGGCATTGCTGGCCCGCATCACCGAAGGTCGCGTCGGCCAGGCCAACGCAATAGATCTTTCCGTCTACCGCCAGCAGCGGCGCGCGTTGATCGAATTGCTCGAATTGCTGGCGTCGGGAAATGATCGCCACCGGTTGCTCAAAGCGGCCGAATACATCGGCAAAAAGGAGCGCGAGGATTTCGAGAAGGAACTTGCGCTGATTCTGTCTCTACTGCGCGACCTGTTCATGCTCGCCGCGGGGCGCGGCGCCGGCGACATTGTCAATATCGATGTCGCCGACCGTTTGAAGCCGCTGGCGCAGATGATCGGATTGCGGCGATTGATAACCTGGGTCGAAAAATTCGATCAGTTGCGGGCAAGACTGAGAATCAACATCAACAGGCAAATTGCGACCGAAGCCGCTCTGCTCGACCTTGTTTAGGGCACGCCGGCGAGTCTCAGCCCCTGCACAGTCGCGACCGACGCGAGATAGCCGAGGCCGGTGTAGAAAAGGAGTTGCAACGCGACAAAGCGCGAGGAGTTAGTCTCCTTACGCACTACCGCCACGGTGGACATGCATTGTAGCGAGAAGAAAAAGAAGATGATCAACCCGACGATACTCGCCGTCGTAAAGACCGGCTGGTTTGTGCCTTCGATTTTCGCCGTTCGCATCTCCTGCAGCATCGCTTCGCTTTGCGCGTCTTCCTCTCCCGCGACGTGAAAGACGATAGCCAGCGAACTGACGAACACTTCACGGGCGGCAAAGGCCGAGATCAGCCCGACGCCAACGCGCCAGTCAACGCCCATCGGCCTGAGCGCCGGTTCCATCAGGCGCCCGAGCTGCGCCGCGAAGGATTGATCCATGGGGCTCTGCGAGATCACGGGGGCGGGCTCGGCGCCGGCCGGCGTAATTTGTTTTGCGCCGAAGCCGAAATTCGAAAGCAGCCAGAGGGAAGCGGAGACGATGGCGATCGGAAGGCCGGCGCGTTTCAAATAGTTTGACGCGCGCGCCCATGTCATTTTCAGAATCGGTTTGAGTTGTGGCCGCCGGTAGAGCGGCAATTCCATCGCCAGCATCGATACGCCGCGCTTCTGAGGCAGGAAACGGCTGAGCAGTCCGGCCACAAGTGAACCGATCAGCAGGCTGCTTACATAAATCCCTGCAAGCGCCAGTCCCGCCTTCCAGGGCGCATCGCCAGGCATGACTGCGGCCAGAAGGAGCGCGTAAACGGGCAGCCGCGCGCTGCAACTCATCAGCGGCAAAATCCATATCGTCAGCAACCGTTCGCGTTTGGTCGGAATGGCCCTTGCCGCGAGCGTCGCTGGAATCGCGCAGGCGAACCCGGAGAGCATCGGCACAAATGACCTGCCGTGAAGCCCCAACATGCGCAAGGGACGGTCTACCAGCGTAGCCGCTCTTGCCAGGTAGCCTGAATCTTCAAGCAGAGTCATCAGAAAGAAGAGAATTATCACTTGCGGGAAAAAGACGGCGACGACTCCGATTCCGGCAATGACCCCTTCGGAAAGAAAACGCGTAAACATTCCACCGTACGGCCCGCTGTGCGGTAGGCTCGATACCAGGTCCCCGACCGCCGAGAAACCGGCGTCCACCAGGTCCATCATGGGTTGCGCGGCCCAGAAGAGCGCAGCGAAGAGTCCCGCCAGAGTTATAAAGAAAATCGGGAAGCCAAGAATGCGATGTAGGACGATTCGATCAATGCGTTCAGTGAGCGGGTCGCCGGCCCGCGAGCGCGATCCGGCGACCGTCGCTACACCGCTCTCTTCCAGCAACTTTCGCAAACCGCGGTAAGCTTCAACAGGCTCGCCAGGCAACTGCGCCAGTGGGCCGCTCCCGGCCGGCGATTTTGAGGCGGCGCGCACGGCTTCAAGCAATCGTTCCGTTCCTTTGCCGGTTCGCCCGTCTACCGGCACAACCTTCACGCCCAATGCCGACTCCAGTCTTGTGGCGTCCACCGTCTGTCCCACGCGGGGGAGCAGGTCCACCATCGTCAGCGCGATCACCATCGGACGCTCTTGACGCGCTACGAACGAGGCGAAACGTAAATGACGTTCGAGCTGCGTTGCGTCCACGACCACAACGAAAACGTCGGCCAGAACCGAATGGTGTTTTCCCTGGATTACGCTGGCGGAAAGTTCTTCTTCCGGCGAAGAGGCGACTGTGCTGTGTACGCCCGGCAGGTCAATGATCGAAACCGCCGGGCCCATACCCGCCCGGCTCCGTCCCCTGAGCAGGCTGACTGTCACGCCTGGGTAATTCCCGGTGCTGAAGCTCCCGCCAGTCATGGCGTTCATCAGCGTCGTCTTACCCGAATTGGGCATGCCGGCCAGACACACAGTTAACTCGCCGGTAGGCGTCAAAGCCGTCTCGTTTTCTACTCCACAATGATCCATGCGGCCTCATCTTTACGCAGCGCCAACCTGGTCCCTCGCAGCACGACGACCAGCGGCTCTCCAAGCGGAGCCGCCTGGGCGACCTTGACCTCCGCGCCTGGCGTGAAGCCCAATTCCTGCAGCCTGTAACATGCGTCTTCGGGGCCGGTCAGCGACTCAACCTGGCGCCAAACCCCGTGCGGTACTTCAGACAAATTCTTTAACTGGCTGGCTGACGAACTCCTTTTTGCCTCACCTGATTCACCGTTCAATTTCTTTATTGCATCTTTCATATTCAGAATCTTCGCAATCCGCAATTTCACCCTAAGATATTGATTCCATTGGTGATCGCTGTCAAAGGGAGAGCTGCTGACTTTAACCACTATAACTTTAATATCTATTGATCACATCACAAGCTATTCGAGATTGTATGTAAAATGAAAATGACTTTCAACTAGAGGGCGGGAAAAAGCGAAGTGGATTTAAGCTCAGCACCGCTCGCGCCACTGATTTAGCAAATCATCTTGTATTGATTGCGCTGACCAATTGAAACCTCAATTCGCCAAAGCGGGCGCGTGTGACGAGATAGAAAGGCAGGTGGCGCGCATCAGTTGAGATCCATGTTTGAGCAATAAGTATCTGAGCCGGAGGGGGCTGCGCCGGAGGAGTTTGAGCCGGCTTGGTCTGCGCCGGGAGGGATCTGGTTGGTTGTGGAGCGAACACATCCACTCGCAAGGCTTCGCGCGCGCCAAAAGGGGTGCCGATGGGTTCCTGTTTGACGACTTTGATCGTTAGCCGTTGTGAGCGGTTATTAGCGTCGATGAAGGCGAAGTCGCGGGTCATTCCGATTTGCAGATCGGCTGCGCGAATGGCGTAAAAGAGCGAAAGCAGGTCGTAAGCGCCGGGAGGAATGCCGGTCTGAGAACCGTTCGAGAGTGACATCAGATTTTTCGATCGGTCATAAGCGGCGGAGGTCAGTTTAACTCTCTTACCTTCGCGCAAGCGCAGATCGGTTCTGATAGGCTCGAGTGAATCCATCAAAACGAGACTACTCATCTGATCGTTGACGTTTATCAGTGTTCGGGCCGCGCCGACGGTTGACGCTTCGCCAAAGAATTCGATGACGCGGTTTCCGTTGAACATTCCCTGCTGGCGCGCTTCAAAACTCGCCTTGCCGATCGAAGGGAAACTGCCCCACGAAATGTCGTAGCTAAGTCTTTCGCCGACGATGAAAGGATATTCCAAAGGCTTCGGGGACGATTCCGGGTCAATACCGGCTTTGACGTCGCCATTCCCGCCATTGGCGCCGGAGAGGATGCCTTCGTCCGGCGGTAAAGCGAGTTTTACTGGAGATGGCTCCGAGGGCGCCGCGAAGCTTACGCTGGCGAGTTCGGCTCGCGCTTCGCCGATCGGCGAGTTCGCTTTAACCACCACAGGCAAACGCTGGTTGTCAGTGGAAATATAGACGCATCCCCGATAGCGGCTGAATTTCCCCCTGGGATAGAAATTGACGAGGACCGCGTTATACGAGCCTGCCTGCGCGACGACGCGTTCGCGGCCTTTGACCACAGCTTCGACCTCGATCAACTCCTTATTGTATAGCGCGTTGAATTTAAATTTTGAGCCGTCATTAAGAGGTTGCAACCGCAGCCAGTATATCAGCGAGGTCAGGTCGTAGGTCTCGCTGGTGATTGAGACCTCGCTTTCATCAGAAAAAATCGCTTTCTGCCTTAAATGATCGAAAATGACCACCTCTTCGGTTCGCTTTTGCCCCTGCCCCTGTCCCTGCCCTTGATGAATCGCGCTCACTGTCCGCTGAGGAATGGCGTCATTTATGCCGACGTAGGACGTGTATTGATTATCAATATCGCCGAAGAGGGAACGGACCTGTCCGAGAGTCTCCACTCTACTGCGCAGTTGGTAGCTCTCCCGTCCATAAAACTGCCCTTGCGCGGCGACTTCCATCTCGACACGCGCCGCCGTAGGGAAACTTGACCAGGAAACGTTGTAAACCAGCCGTTCGCCTACGACCAGTGGCGACCCGCCATTGGAATTTTCGGAGTAAGGGGCCGAATAAGATGGAGGTTGTGGCGAGGTCGCTTTGGGAGGCGGAGTGAACTGCCTGTTTTGTTGCTGCGCGTAAAGCCTGAAGCCATAACTGACCGCGGCGATGGCCAGCAATCCAAAAGTGGCTTTTCGAGTTCTTTTTGCGAGCGACATCAGATTAGTTTGCCTTACTTATTGATTAATGGCGGTTTGACACAAATCTGCCGCAGACGGCCTTTGTTGTAAACGTCCTGAGCCGGGATATGTTCGTTATTATTCCAGACTCTTTTCTATGCCACTCAATCAGCTCAATTGGCGCCGGCTTGAGAAATATTTATTTCTTCGAGGATCTTCCGCGCTGCCGCGACCGGATCATCAGCCGCTGTGATCGGCCGTCCAATGACCAGAAAATTAGCGCCTGCGTGGACCGCTTCGGCCGGCGTCATGACACGACTCTGATCATCGAGCGCGGCGCCAGCAGGTCGAACGCCGGGTGTGAGAATGACGAAGCCGGAATCCTCGACCGCGCTTCTGATTGGAGCGATCTCGAGCGGCGAGGCTACCACGCCGTCCAAGCCCGACGCCGCGCAAAGCCTGGCGAGGTTGACCACTTCGTCCTCCAATTTCCGATCTATTCCGACTTCATTCAATGAATCCTGTGTGTGGCTGGTCAAAACCGTGACGCCCAGAATCAGGGGACGGGCTATTTTCTCACGCTCAGCGGTTTCGGTTACGGCTTCATTTACGGCTCGCATCATTTTCGATCCGCCCATAGCGTGCACGTTTAAAACACTCACGCCCAGGCGCGCCGCCTCGACTCCGGCCATTGCGACGGTGTTCGGAATATCGTGAAATTTCAAGTCCAGAAAGACGCGCTCTCCCATCGCGATGATCTTTCGCGCAATATCCGGGCCTGCGGCGGTAAAAAGTTGCTTGCCGATTTTGAACATCCCGGCGACGCCTCGCAAACGCTCGACCAGAGACAAAGCCTGATCGGCTGAAGCGACGTCCAGCGCGACTACTAATGGATTTCGGATTACTGATTGCGGATTGCGGATTGCGGATTGCGGATTGCCGCTTCCTGCAATCGGATTATTTTTTTGACCGTTCTCTGGTTTTCTCATTATGTCTTCACCTCGCGTTAGCAATTTCACAATTGACGCCGCTACGACTAAATCAGACCACACAAGATTGGGGCGCCGAGTCAGTACCGCGACCGGTAGGGAGCGTTATCCAGGC
>DASUFM010000900.1:0-7382 GCA_036274535.1 Blastocatellia bacterium | reverse complement strand
TCTCCTTGTCTCCTTGTCTCCTTGTCTCCTTGTCCCCCTGTTTTCTCCCGAGGTTTCATATGAATCAAAGAGTGATCCTGCCGTTGTTGTTCCTGTTAACTATAGGCGCCGTCGCGCAGACCCAAAATACGGCGCGCACGCCAAATTATCCTCAACCGGTCGAGGGCGATTTCGTTATCCGCGATTTCAAATTCGACAGCGGCGCCACGCTACCAGAGTTGAAACTGCATTACCGCACGATAGGCGAGTTGAAACGGAACGGTTCAGGCGCCGCGACCAACGCCGTCCTCATCCTGCACGGCACCGGCGGTTCCGGCGCAGGCTTTCTTTCGAACCAGTACGGAGGCGCGCTCTTCGGTCCCGGGCAGTTACTGGACGCCACGAAGTATTTCATCATCCTTCCCGACGGCGTAGGCCACGGCCGATCGTCGAAGCCCAGCGAGGGACTGCGCGCGCGATTCCCGCATTACGGCTATAACGATATGGTCACGGCGCAATACAGGCTGTTGACCGAAGGACTCAAAGTAAACCATCTGCGCCTGGTGATGGGGACATCGATGGGCGGGATGCATACCTGGTTGTGGGGAGAAAAATATCCAGACTTCATGGACGCTCTCGCGCCGCTGGCCAGCCTGCCGGTTCAGATCTCGGGCCGCAACCGTATGATGCGGCGAATGGTCCTTGATTCCATCAGGAACGATCCAGAATGGAATAACGGCGAATATAAACAGCAACCCGTTCGCGGTTTGACCTCGGCAATCTATACGCTGTTGTTCATGACCAGCGCGCCGCTGCAGCAATACAAACAGGCGCCGACCCGCGACGCCGCGGATAAAATGTTCGACAACCTGGTTCAAAACCAACTCGCCCGCGCCGACGCCAACGACATGCTCTACGCCTTCGACGCCTCGCGCGATTACGACCCCGCGCCAGATCTGGAAAAGATCAAAGCCCCGCTCGTCGCCATCAATTCAGCCGATGACCAGGTCAACCCCCCGGAACTGGGAATCGTGGAGAAAGAAATCAAGCGAGTGAAACGAGGCCGCTTCGTGTTGATCCCGATCAGCGACAAGACCCGCGGCCACGGCACGCATTCGCTGCCCGAATTGTGGAAACAGTATCTGGCCGAATTGCTGGAAGAATCGAAAATGTGAAATTGCCTGAAGACTGTGCAAATTGAAGTTGTTTGCTATCAGCGCTTTCAGAGAAGTCAGTGAATAAAGTGAGTTCACCGCCGAGGCGCTGAGGTCGCCGAGACAACGCAGAGAGAGAAGAGAGATTGGTTTACCCTCTGCGTCTTCTCCGCGATCTCCGCGCCTCGGCGGTGAACTTGATTCTATAACCTAAAACCATTGAACCGATTGGGCTTTAATTTGCATAGCCTTCATGTAATGAAGATGCCATATGGAATATGAAATATGAAATATGAAAACGCTTCATAATTTCCGCCTGACCGCTTAGCTACGTCTGTCCCACTCTTGTCCGGTCCGATTTAGTTAGGGCGGCGTGGACGCGGTTGCGGTTTCGGGAACGAGGGCGCGCTGGCGACGCCGTCTTTGTCAATCGCCTGCACCGCGAAGAAGTAATCGTCTTTGGAGAGCCCCTTCATCGTGTATTCAGTCACGTTCCCGACGTCTACGCTGCGCTGCCAGAACGGCTGGTAAGTTTCGCGCCAGACGATTCGGTAACCGGCGACGTCCGGCTCGGTGTTCGGCTTCCACGTTAAGGCAGTATTGTATTCCTGCCGCCCGGATTTGAAACTGACTCCCGAAGGAGGCGCGGGCGCCAGGGCCATCGAAGCCATCGCCGACGCGTTGACGCGGGCGACTTGCGCGATGAACGGGAAATCCACCATCTCTATCACGTCGCCGTATTTGACGCCGCCCTCCTCGCGGACCTTCTGGTGCTGGCGCGTGAAATCCTCGTTCGGCTCGGTGAACCGCACCGCCGGAAAGCCGCGCTGCAGGAACGCGTTGTGGTCGCCGCCCCGCCCGTAACGATCCCGGCGAAAGACCAGCGTCACTTCAAAATTCTTCAGATACGCTTCGGCGGTCTCTTTGATATAGCGGGCGAGTTGCCGCGACGGGCCGTCGTTTTCGCCGCCGGTCGATTGGCGGATACGGGCTTCCTGTTCGGTCTCGGTCGTCGGCACGCCTTCCGAAAAGAGCCGGATGCGCGCATTCTCTCTCACGCCGTTGCCGCCCAGCGTGTTCCCGACAATGTCGTTGGTGAACATCGCGGCGATGTTCAGACCTTTGGTTTTGGCGTCTTCAGCCCAGTGCGCGGCTCCGAGCAGCCCCTGCTCTTCGCCGGCGACGGTCATGAAAACCAGAGTGGCGTCGAATTGATATTTCGACATGACGCGCGCCATCTCCATCACTACGGCCGTGCCGGAGGCGTCGTCGCTGGCGCCTGGCGCGTCGCTGGTGGCGTCGGTCATCCCCTGGGAACAAACGCAGGAGTCGTAATGTCCGCTGACGACGTAGATTCGGTCTTTCGATTCGGGTTGCGATCCTGGGAGCGTGGCGACGACGTTGACCAGTTTGGTTGGTTCGGGGACTCGCGCCGCCTTCTCCTGAATGAATTCGTCCGTGGTCACTATCAATCGCCCGCCCGATTCTTTGCTGTAACGCTCCATCTCCGATTTGATCCAGCGCCACGCCGCGCCGATCCCCCGCGACGGATCGTCCTGTGACGACAGCGTGTGCCGGGTCCCGAAGCCGACCAGTTTATGCATGTTCGCTTCTACATTGGCCGCCGAGATTTCGCTTACTATCTTCTCGATCTGCGGGTTCGGCTTTGATGAAATCTGAACCTGTTGCGCGGCGTCGCCGGGCATGCGGATGACCAATAAAAACGCCATGGAAAGCGGCAAAACTGCGATTCTATTCACGAGGAGCCCCTTTGCAATGATGTGATAATGATATTGATGCGCTCGTCCCCCTGGGCGCGCGCAGTTTCAGCGGACAACATCCAGACCTTGTCTATGAATTTGCGGCTTACGGTCGTGGTGGATGATCACGGCGACGAGGCGCGCAGCATTAATGCCGTTGAGGCTCTTAACATTGGATTAGCGCCAGACGCCACAGATTGAGGCCGTATGGTATCAGGCTCGGCGATTGTCGGCAAAAGGTCGGTCAAAAAAGAGGCCGAGGAGTGAAATAAAAATCAAAACATGCCTGTCCAGGCTCCTACTTCAGCACTTTGTAAATCTGGTTTTTCCAGACAATGAGAATTGGGCCGCGATCGAAAAATTCCTTGAGCTGGGGCTCGTCGGCCAGAACCTGTTTGTATTGCTCGCTATTGCGGGTCAGTGTCCAGCAACGCCATTCCTGCATCTCAGGTTTATATTCCTGATCGATCCATGTGCCTTTATCATATACAAAGACTCTTCCTCTATGCCGCCATACCATGCCATTGTCCACGGAGTCCTGAGACTCCTGGTCGGGCTTTTGCTCAGACTCTGAACTGAAAGGCCATTTAATTGGGTTTAGCCTCTTGATGTCAGCCAGGGCGGACTTAAGCCTTGATGTAGGAGATGGTTTGGCTCCTGATTCCGAATCTGGCAACGCCTGTGGCGCTGGCACGAACCCTCGACCCCATCCCCTCGGATATGGCTTCGGCGATTCGGATTTCATCGGATTGAGTTCGAGTGGCGGAGAGTGACGAAGGGTATTAACATTAGCTTTGGTCACTCTGGGCGCAAATTCTTCAATGGCGTCCAGATGCGGCGGCGGATTATGCCATGACGCTTCAGGGGCGGCAGAAGGCGTTGGCGTCGGCGCGGTTGCGACAGGCGGCTCGCCTGGCAGATTCGTGCTCAGCGCCAACGCCCCATTTCTCGCCTCGATGGGAACATTCGGATTGTTTACTTGCGGACCGACGAGCGGGGCAGGCGCCGGAACCTCCAATCGCTCCGTATAAATTTGAGTTGAATTCTGATCGACAGAAACTCCCCCATTTACTTCCGCATTCTGAGTCGATACTTCGACGTCGGGCGTTGAAAGCGGCTGAGCTGCTTCGGCCAGGCCGGCCGAACTTGATTGAGTGGCCTGCCCTCTAAACACTACATCAGATTGTATGGGAGACTGCCTGGAAGACTGCCGCCACGATTGCGCGCCAAGGGCGGCGATCAGTATTGCGAAGACCGCGCCGGTCGCGCCGGTTATCGGCCATTTGAAGTTCCAGGAAGAAAGGTCAATCCGGGCCGCGAGAGCTTCTTTCCAACGGACCCAGGGCGAAAGTCTATCCGTTTTATTTGGCGCGGCGGGTTGCGCTTCCGGGAACGGCGCGCATTGGGCCAGGCGCGATAATTCGATCAGATGACGCCTGCACGTCACGCATCCGGCCAGATGCGATTCATAATCCGCGCGATGCGATCCGCCGAGCGCGCCCTCAAGATACGCGCTGGCGGCGTCGAAATCGAAACCAGCGCAGGCCGCGACCGGCGCGGCGCCGCTCCTCAAGCGCCGCCGCAGCATCGTATCGAATGCCATTTTGTTCCATTCGTTTACCATTGCTGATTCTTACCTGCCGTTGAGTAAATCCCCATTACAAAAGCCCGAGGATTTTTGTCTATCTTTCGCTTAGATCATGGAACGTGGAGCGCGGCCTGGTCTTGCGCTGTTGTAAGAATGCGCTCACTGCGCGCGTTCTATCGAAGGACTGTTAACCTCCACAATCAACCGGCGCACATCCAGTTCGGCGCGCGCGGCGATTTGCAAACATTCGGCGACTTCGGCGCGGCGCAATCCGTAGCCGCGTTGCAGAATCTCTTCGGTCTTGCGCCTGACTTCGCGCTGGGCCTTCGCCAGCCAGCGACTGATCGTCGCCTCGTGGACGCCCATCATCAATCCGATTTCGCGCAGCGTCAGGTCGTCGAAATAATAGTAATTGAGGAGCAGGCGGTCGCGGGCTTCGACCTCCGCGAAGGCCTGCGTCATGGCTTCTTCCGTAGCCTGGCGCAATCGCGTGTCCTCTATGTCATCGGGTTGTGAGATCGGGGCTGAAAGTCTGCCGTTGACGTGAGCGGCGGCTTCGTTCGCCAGGCGATCGAATTCGGCGACCTCTTCGACCTGTTCGAAGCGCGAAGTCTGCCGCTTGCGGTCAATGAACGCCTGATAGATGACCGCGCGCAGCCACCCGCCCAGACTGCCGCGTCCGGAATAGTGCGCAAGCTTGCTCAACCGCCTTTCGCCGTCCAGACGCACGCCGTAAAGCTCGCCGAAGACGAACTGAATCAGATCTTCAGCCTCGGCCTCGTCTTTGGTCAGCGCGCGCGCAGCTCCCTGCATCGCGTGGCGATATTCCGAATCGAAGACTCGCCAGGCCGCTTCGTCCCCTTTTTCACAGGCGATGGCCAGACACAACTCGCCGGCCTTCAGATTCGAAATGCTCTGTGAAACCGAATCTTCGTCGTCGGCTTCTCTAGACGTCCTTGATTGGGATGAATTATTCCCACGCGCCAGAATGGCGGCGAGCCGTTCGGCAAACTCCTTCTCGGTAACGCCATAACGAGCCGCGACTGTCTTCCACACAGCGGCTATAGGTTTGGCGTAACGTGCGATGAAATCTTCATTAGACATCACAGCAAAACGGCCATTAAAGAAGAGACGGCTTCCGGGGTGTGAAGCCGCGCCGTATTCTAAATCGAAGCCAGCCAGATTTAAACAAAAAGTTTCTTCGGTAGGCATTTCGTTTTTATCCCGGCGCCGCCGAAGCGCCGCCCGCGATTGCGCGATTAAAGGCGTCTTCCACTCGCTCAAATAATCGTCGCTATGCCCTGTCAGGGGATTTAACAGTATTTTTGATCAATTCCGCCAGTTCTTTCACCCGTTCCACCAACACTAATCCATCAATCTTTTTCCCCTGGCGAACTGCTCGTCCGGCATGGAACGCGCGAATCGTGGTAGCCTTGCAGAAAATTTTAACCACATTCTGGTCGGTCCCGCCCCCGATCAGCATTCTAATCTCCGGTAGCGCCGCCCGCTCCCATTCAACGAAGCGGTCTGGCATGGCCGCCCACTCTTCTCCACAGTTTCCTGACAGAATGCAATCAATTTGAGGGTGACGTTTAAGTTCGCGAATCGCCCCGAGCGGATCCGGCAATTCTTCAAACGCGCGATGGAACGTGGCTTTCAGTTTCGGCGCGCAGGCCAGCGTACCAGACACCAGGTCATGGTCAATTTGCATGCCGCCCGGCGCCTCTTTCAGAAAGCCCAGGACGAGACCGTCTACAGGCAATTGAGCGAAGGCGCGCGCCGCATTGCGCAATCTCTCGATTTCCATTTTATCGGTCATGACGAAAGGTTCGCTTTCGCGCAGCATGACTCGCGCGGGAATTTTGACCTTCGAAGTAATTTCACGGACCAGATCGAATGACGGAGTCAGGCCGCCGGCCTCATAGTGACTGATGATTTCCAGGCGGTTTGCCCCGCCGCGTTCGGCGGCGACGGCGTCTTCGACCGAGCAAACAATGATTTCGAGAATTGGCTCGCCTCGCTCATCCATTTACGGCTTATCTTTTTTTTGTTTGATACGATCCAGCAGGCCTTTCAATACATCGGCCGGCTTCGGCCTGGCCGGCTCTTTCTCCGGCTCTTTGGCCGGCTCTTTACCCGGGGCGCCGGCCGGCGTTTTTCCGTTGTTCAATTTATCGGTGAGGCTTTGCGCCAGACTGTCCCTGGCGCGTTTTTCCAGTACCACCGTGTTCAAGCCGAAGGAGGGTTGACTTAGCGGCCCGCTCATTCTGATTGGCACGACCATGGAGTCCTGCTCCACGAAGAAACTGCCGAGTTTCGAGGCGAACTTCGCGATGTTTTGGAGCAATGATCCAGTCCCGGATTCGCCCGATTGCGCCAGCGCGCGTTTGGTCAGCGCGGGACTCAGGCGCGCGAGCAGGCTGTAGTCGACCGCCGGCGCGTCGCCGAGCTGCATTGCGCCGTCGCCCGTCACCGAAAGGTCTTCCATAATGAGTTGCAAGGCGTCGGTAGTCATTCGCCCCCGATCGAACTTCAGGTTGGTCTTGAGCGATCGGAAAGCGGCGCCCGCCCCGCCCGTGGGCAGGTTGATCAGTTTGCCAAGCGTTTCCACCTGCTTCATTAAATCGAAGCTCGTGAATTTGCCGTTGCTGATCGCGACGGCCCCATTACCGGTCAGCGTCCTGGCCAGCGCGTCGGGCGAATCGCCGCGGGATCGAATGTTGAGCGCACCGTCGGCGCGTCCGTAGATCACGCTCCTCTGTCCTGACGCAGAAAGCAATTGGTTGATGTCGAGGCCGTTGAAACGCCCGTTCAGCGCGATTTCGGGCGGATTCTGCGACCCTCCCGACATATCGATCCGGGCGGCGCCCTGATATGCGCCTCCATATAGATTCAGCGACA
>DASUFM010000899.1:0-6187 GCA_036274535.1 Blastocatellia bacterium | reverse complement strand
CGCCCACAAACCACCAACCACCAGCCACCAACCACTGATGATTCGATACTACTGGACATTCGTCGTCGCTTTTCTGTTGTTGGTTTTCATAGGCGTTCCGGCAATCACTCTCGGTCATATTCTGCGGAAGTTTTTCGGCGTTGAAGATTTCATCTTCCCTCCCGCGAAATTCGGGTTGCGGGTTTATGCCTGGGCGGCGGGAGCGCGCGTACATGTTTCGGGCCTCGAAAATCTGGATCCCAATCAGGCTTACGTCTTCGTCGCCAATCATCAGAGTAATCTCGATCCTCCGTTGCTCTTCTCCTACCTCGGACACAATGTCGGCGCTCTCGCGAAAATCGAGTTGTTCCGCATCCCGATAATGAAGCAGGGGTTCCCGCTCGCGCATGTAGTGCCGGTCGATCGCCGCAATCGCGAGCGCGCCGTCGAAAGCGCGCGGCGCGGCGCGGACGAATTACGGCGCGGACATTCACTCATGGCTTTTCCTGAAGGGACGCGCTCAGGCGACGGGCGAATGAAGGAGTTCAAAAAGGGCGTGTTTTATATGGCCATTGATGCGGGCGTCCCGGTTGCGCCTGTCGTGATCAACGACACGCGGCTGGTCATGCCCAGGGATGAAAAGCGCGTCGTTCCGGGCGATGTTTATGTCGAAGTCCTGCCGCCGATAAGCGTGGAAAGTTACACAATGGAAAACGTTGGAGAACTGGCCAGGCGCGTCCGCGACCTGATCGCCGCGCGTGTCAGGTCGGATTGAACTGAGCAGTCAATCAAAGATCCATTTACCATTTTCCATATTACATTTGTCATTTGACATCGCCGAAGCGCCACGCTCGCAGGCGATGTCAAATGACAAATGTAATATGGAAAATGGTAAATAAAAGACGATTACGCCTCTGAGCTGTTTCAGTCTTTTAAAGGTGAATGCCGCACTCCAGTTTTTTCTCTCCGTCCCACCTGCCGCTGCGCTCGTGCGCTCCGGCGGCCACGCGGCGGGTGCAGGGGGCGCAGCCGATGCTCGCGTAACCGTCGTCGTAGAGCGGATTGTAGGGCAGTTCGTAAGCGACGATGTAATCCCACACATCCTGGCGAGTCCAGGTGGCGAGTGGATTGATCTTGACCAGGCCGCGCCGCTCGTTCCATTCGACGACGCCGATGTTGGCCCGCGTCGGAGACTGATCGCGTCTGAGCGCCGCGATCCATGCGTCATAACCTTTGAGCGCTTCGGCCAGCGTTTCGACCTTGCGGATGCGGCAGCATAGGTCGGGGTCGCGTTCGTAAAGGCGCTCGCCGTGGACCCTGTTCTGCTCTTCGACTGAAAGCTCGGCGCGGCGCTCGACGATGTTCAGTTCGTAGCGCGCGCGCAATCGCTCTTTCAACCGGTCGGTCTCGGCGAATTGGAATCCGGTCTCCAGATAAATGATTGGCGTCCGCGGCGCGACGCGCGCCAGATGGTCAATCAAGACTACGCCCTCGGCGCCGAAGTTGGAAGTCATCGCCAGTCGCGGCGAGAACCTTTCGACGGCCCATTCCAGGATCTCCTCGATCCCCGCGGTTTCGAACCGTCTGGAAAGCTGCTTGATTTCAAATTCCGAGAGCGACGTTTCCGCCTGATTCATTTTTTCTCCTCCTCCGCATCTTGTAAAAATCGGCGCGCCAGGGCTCGGGCCTCATCCGGCCTGCCCGCGCGAATCAGATCGAGAGCGCCGGATTCGACGAAGGCGCGCAGCGCCTCTTTGCGCCGTTCGAAATCGGGAATGCGCTCTTTCGCTTCGGCGCGCATCTCCGAGGCAAGTTCGAGCAAGGCGCGGTATTCCTCGCCGATCAACGCCGCGATCTCGCGTTTAACCCTCTGAGTGAGAGTCGGGCTGCCGCCTCCTGTCGATACGCTGATCTGCAAGGCGCCGCGTGTGACCAGAGCGGGCGTTATGAAATTGCACAGGTCGGGCTGGTCCACGACATTGCACAGCAGGCCGCGCTCCCCGGAGGCCTTCGCGATTTTCTCATTCACTTTCCGGTCGCCGGTCGCGCCGATGACAAGAAACATGCCGTTCAAGTTCTCCTCGATGAAAGAGCCGTTGAGATATGTAATCTCCTTGCGATCGGCGGCCGCGCGCAGCGTTTCGGTTAATTCCGGACTGACGACAGTCACGCGAGCTCCGGCTTCGATGAGTTGCAACGCCTTGCCTTCGGCAATAACGCCGCCGCCGACGACCAATACGTCGCGCCCTTTGAGATCGAGATAAATCGGGTAATAACGCATATAAGTCCTATAGATCCTATAAGTCCTATAGGACCTATAGGATTTTTAGCCCGCCAGAGCCTCAAAGAAAGGATTAGGGGCGCAGTAATTCGTGAGCCGAAGCTCTTCGAACCATTGAAGGCGTTCGCGCAGCCGGACGACCTCGCCGACGACGATCAGCGCCGGGGATGTCAGCTTCCGGCGTTCGACCGCGGCCGCGACTCCGGCCAGATTCGAGACGACTGTCTCCTGATGGCCGTATGTCCCCCAGCGGATGACGGCCGCCGGAGTATCGGCGTCGCGGCCGTTAGCGATCAATTGATCTGCGATCTCCGCGATCCGCGCCAGGCCCATGAAGAAGACCAGCGTATCAGCGCCGTTCGCCAGATGGTCCCAGCGAATCGCCGATTGCGATTTCGAATGTTCTTCGTGGCCCGTGACGAAAGTCACCGAACTGCTCAAACCGCGATGCGTGATCGGAATGCCGGCGTATGCCGCCACCGAAGAGCCGGCCGAAACTCCGGGCACGACCTCCCATTCGATTCCGGCCTCGACCAGGTACTCCGCCTCCTCGCCGCCGCGGCCGAAGATGAACGGGTCGCCGCCCTTTAAACGCACGACGACCGCATGTTCATTGGCTTTCGCTACGAGTATGCGGTTGATCTCGGCCTGCGTCCAGAGTTTCTGCGATTTCTCGAGCCCGCGTTTGCCGGCGTAGATCAATTCGGCGCCGGCGCGCGCATGTTTGAGAATCTTCGGGTTGACCAGATAATCGTAGATCACGCAATCGGCTTCGGCGATCAGGTCGCGCGCCTTGAGCGTGAGCAGTCCCGGATCGCCTGGCCCCGCGCCGACCAGATAGACTTTGCCAACTCGCTTCTGGCCCACTTGGTTGGATCGCTTTTGATCGAATTTCATAATGCCGCTTTCGCGCTCTCCGCCGCGTCGCCAGCCGTATTACTTATTTGACGCGCGGCGCTTACCAACTCCAATTCCTCCAGCTTCGCCAGAATCTTCGCCGCGCTCTCCTCGACCGTTTCGCGGTCGGTCTCGACGACCAGTTCCGGGTTGAGCGGCTCTTCGTAAGGGTCCGAGACGCCGGTGAACTGTTTGATCTCGCCGGCCAGCGCCTTTTTGTAAAGTCCCTTCACGTCGCGCTCGACGAGCGCGTCCAGCGAAGCCTTGACGAACACCTCCAGGAAGATCGCGCCCTCGGCTTCTATAGAGACTCGGACTTCGTCGCGTATCTCGCGGTAAGGCGAGATGGCCGCAGCGATCACTCCCACGCCGTTTCGCGCCAGCAGGCGGCTGACATAACCGATGCGCCGGATGTTGGCGTCGCGGTCTTCTTTGGAGAATCCCAGGCCTTTGCTCAGATTTGTCCGCACTTCATCGCCGTCAAGAACTTCAACGCGCGCTCCGCGGGCGCGCAATTGCGGGACGAGCGCGTTTGTGAGTGTCGTTTTGCCCGCGCCCGACAGCCCCGTAAACCATAATGTGAACCCTCTTGCCACTTGTTACCTCTTCCCCTTTTGTGATTTTGAAGCGATGAATCAGTACCGCGAGCGGTACTGATTCTGTTGACTTTGGAGGCGGCGGCTGGAATCGAACCAGCGTATAAAGGTTTTGCAGACCTTCGCCTTACCACTTGGCTACGCCGCCATAAATTGCGGATTGCGGATTGCGAAATCTGTTCAATTTGCGGATATGAAAACGAGATTGAAACTTTTATCAATCCGCAATCCGCAATCCGCAATCCGCAATCCGCAATCAAGCGGCCGCGCTCAATTGTGACAGTCCTTCGATCAGAACCTGCGCGACTTCGGGTCGCGTGAATTCGACGGGCGGAATTTCGCCACGCGAGAGCATCTCGCGCACGCGCGTGCCGCTGAGGCTGACGTGTTGCGCCTGGTCGTGCGGACAGGTCTTGAGCGACGCCATCCCGCCGCACCTGCGGCAGAAAAACGTGTTGTCGAAGAACATCGGCGCAATCTTCACTTCACCCGGCGCGAAATGGCCGAAGATGAGCTGCGCGTCATACGTGCCGTAATAATTGCCGACGCCCGCATGATCTCGCCCGACGATGAAGTGCGAGCAGCCGTAGTTCTGCCGGATGATCGCGTGGAAGATCGCCTCGCGCGGCCCGGCGTAGCGCATCGCCGCGGGCATCACGGCGAGTTGCGTGCGCGATTGCGGGTAATAATTTTCAATGATCACTTCGTAGGCGCGCAGCCGCACGGCCGCCGGAATGTCGTCTGATTTCGTTTCGCCCACGATCGGATGCAGCAGCAAACCGTCGACTGTTTCGAGCGCGCATTTCTGAATGTATTCGTGGGCGCGATGCACGGGGTTGCGCGTCTGGAACGCGACGACGCTGCGCCATCCTCGCTCGGCGAACAGCGCGCGTAATTCGCGCGGCGAGTAACGATAAGGCGCGAATTCGTGTCGCCCCCCTGGTCCTGGAGAGTGCTCGACCACGCTGACGTGGCCGCCCAGAAGATAATCGCCCTGCCCGTAAAGCGCCTTCACTCCCGGATGCTTCTCTTCGGCCGTCAGGTAAACGCGCTCCGCCTCTAGTTGCTTGTCATACTTGAAGATTTCGGCCAGGTGCAACACGGCCAGCAGCCGCCCGTCGCGGGAACGCAGCGCGACGTCGTCACCGATTTTCAGTTTCGCCCGCTCTTCTTCGGTCGCCGACAACGTCACCGGAATCGTCCAGACCAGTCCGTTGGCGAGCCTCTTCTGGTCGCGAACGAGGACGTAATCCGCTTCGCCCATGAATCCTTCA
Organism: Blastocatellia bacterium; assembly: GCA_036274535.1. GTDB lineage: Bacteria > Acidobacteriota > Blastocatellia > RBC074 > RBC074 > JAJVID01. The sequence continues at coordinate 1,160 of DASUFM010000899.1, read as the reverse complement.
AGGGGAGAAAGCGCCCCCTGGGCTATCAATTCCAGGTCCGCTTCTTCACGAGCGTTGAGCGTCAGCTCCGGCATGTGCGCGGAGTCGCGCAGCAGCGCTTCGCGCTCGGCCCCTCGCGCCTGACGGTCGATCAGTCTTCCACCGTGTGGTTCAATCAAACTCATTTCGTGGCTCCTTTTTGCTGTGCATTATTGCCTAAACTTTGAACTGTAAATCCTGCCGCTTGACGGGCCGTTTCGCTCGCGACCCTGCCTGGTTTTTCGCGCCGGATGGCCGGTTTCTTTGCGGCCTTTGCCCGCCCGCGCTCGATCGGCTGGCAGAGCAGTCCATCCCATGTGACTTCAAATCGCCAATCGGCGATCTCGAATTTCATGACAGCGCTCCTTCGAAAAATCATCGGGAGCCGCATGAACAGGGCTCATAAGGACCACAAGGCCCATCAGTCCCATTCATTACGCAGCCTTCGGAATTATTTTGTAAGGGAGAATCGCGGAAGCTTTGTTGTGGCCAAAGCCGCGGCGTCAGAAGAGGTTATCGACAACAACAACAGGAGCAGGTGGTTTGGAGGGAAACGAAGCAGGCGGAAGAGAAGTGGAGAAGGGAACCGGGTAGAGAGCCGCTACTTATGAGTAGCGACGCCGCAGGTAAACGTCTATGTCTTTCGTGTCGTCTCATGATTTTCTTTCTACATAAGAAACCGTCAGGCTCAAGGCCCGAGAGCTTCGAGTTAACCAGTCTTCAATACGACCGTACGGTTTATAAACGCCAAATCGAATATTGTCAACTTATTGTTGGATAGAAGCGCAAGGAGTGAAATCAGCGTGACGTAGAGAACACATTGCCTGAGCATCGTAGCGCCTCCCTGAATAAAAACGCGTTTTGGTCAGTTTTTCACTTTTGGGACTGGGCTTTTTTCAAAGCATCCTGCGCCATCTTCGAGTCAGGGAGCACTTTGAGCGCGTCTTCGTAATTGTGAGCGGCTGCTTTGTGGTCGCCCATGTTCGTTTCCAGCACGCCTGCGGTGTACAGCCCGAAAAATTTCCGAAGCTTATCCACTTGGGCTTTGATCTCACTGGCTTTGGGATCCGAAGGGTTGGCCGCCAGATATTGATTATACAGGTCCATCGCCTCTCTGTAACTTTCCGTCGCCTCGGCCATTC
>DASUFM010000898.1:0-19705 GCA_036274535.1 Blastocatellia bacterium | reverse complement strand
GCGCTCACGGCGGCGCCGACCAGCAATTGACCGGCGATCTTCTGCCTGCCGGTCAAGCCGAGGCTGCGCTTCTTCGCGATCTTCAGGTAGTCGTCGGCAAAGCCTATCGCCCCGGATCCGATCATTCCTAACAGAGCCACCCATACGCCCGGGCTCTTCAGATTCGCCCACAGCAGCGTCGAAATGAAGACCGAGCCGATGATCATCACTCCACCCATCGTCGGGGTGCCGCGTTTGGCCTGGTGAGAGGCCGGACCTTCCTCACGAATTTCCTGGCCGAATTTGAATTCGGTCAGCTTGCGGATCACCAGCGGCCCGAAAATCAAGCTCAGCGCAAGCGCGGTGATCGCCGCATAAGCCGTGCGGAACGTGACATACCGAAAGACGTTCAACGCCTCCAGCAGGGAAAAGTTCAAAGCATATTTTCGGAAGAGCACCTCATAAAAAATGTAGTAGAACATTCGCGCTTACGTCTTCCTTCACACCATATTATTTTTTCGTCGAGCCGAATGCGGCTTTCAATCTTCCAACCACTTTTTCCATCCGCACCCCGCGCGAACCTTTGACCAGGATCACATCGCCTGGAAGCGCGCTCGCGACCAGGAACTCAGCGGCCTCTTCAGGCGTCTCACAAAAACTCGTCAACCTCGCCTCGTTCCCCGAAGCTTCGACCGCGCCGGCGACCAGTTCGCTCGCCAGCCCGCGGACTCCGATCAGAACATTGATTCCCATGGCGGCAATCTCGCGTCCGGACTTGCGGTGTAGATCAGGCCCCTGATCTCCGAGTTCGAGCATCTCGCCCGCGACGACTATCCGGCGTCCGGAAGAGCCCGAAGCGCCCGGAATGGATACGTCGATCATCGCGCGAACCGATTGCAGCAGCGCCTGCGGATTCGAGTTGTACGAATCATCGATCACTGTGACGCCGTTCGCAAACCGTATCAACTCGCCTCGCATTTTCGACGGCTCGGACGTGGCGAGCCTCGAGGCGATCTGTTCGGGCGAAAAGCCGAAATAGCTGGCGACCGCGGCCGCCGCAAGCGCGTTATACACATTGTGTCGGCCGATCAGCGGCATTTTGACCTCGGCTTCGCCGTCCGGAGTCTTTAAAATGAAGCGCGAGCCGCCGCCCGGGACCGCGGCGATGTCCCGCGCCGCGACGCTTGCGCCGGACTCGACGCCGAAGCTGATGACCGCTATGTCGTCACGACGTTCCCGCATTCCGATCACCAGCGGGTCATCGGCGTTCAACACCGCCACGCCTCCCGGCTTCACGCCATCGACCATCTCGGCCTTGGCCCGCGCTATGCGCTGTTGCGAGCCGAAGAATTCGATGTGCGCGGTCCCGACGTTGCCGACGACCCCGACTTCGGGAGGGGCGATCGAGACAAGTCGCGCGATCTCGCCGAACGAGCTCATGCCCATTTCGAGAACGGCGAAATCGTAATCGGACGGCTTCGCCCCGCCGATGACCATCTGCGCGAGGACCAGCGGCATCCCATAACATGTGTTCAGATTACCCGAAGATTTCAAAACGTTTCCCGCGGCGCCCAGACAATGAGCGATCAGATCCTTCATCGTTGTCTTGCCCGCGCTGCCGGTGACCGCCACCACGGGGCGATGCCACTCGGCGACCAGCCGCGCAGCCAACCCCTGAAACGCGCAGGCCGTATTGTCTACGAAAAGCAGCCTGCCTGCGTAATCGCCAAGGTCGTCCGCGAAAGGCAGCCTGTGATGAACCACCATCGCGGCGCAGGCCCCTTTTTCAAGAACCTCACGAACGAATTGATGCCCGTCGACGCGTTCGCCCGGGATCGCGACGAACAACTCGCCCGCTTTGATGGCGCGCGAATCCAGGGCGAAGCCGGCGGGTTCGGTCTCCGCCAGACTCTTGTTCAACATGTGGCTCGCGCCTGATATTCGTGCGATCTCACTTAATTTCATAGGGCTTATAGGACCTATAGGTCTGTTTTTAACGGACCAGTGTTCCTTTTGGTCCCACCGTTTCTCAGCTTTTTCCTTTCATGTAACGCTGCGCGGGCGACTTCGCGGTCGTCGAAATAAATCTTGCCGGTCGGCAGAATCTGATAAGTCTCATGACCTTTACCGGCGATCAGGATCACATCACCCGGCCTCGCTTGCAAGATCGCGCGAAAGATCGCTTCGCGGCGGTCGACCATCAGGTCGTAGTTCTCGCCGACGCGGGCTAGCCCGACCCGAATGTCGTTCAGAATCAGCAGCGGGTCTTCGCTACGTGGATTGTCGGAAGTGGCGATGACGAAATCGCTGAGTCGCGCGGCCTCTTCGCCCATCAGAGGACGTTTGGCGCGGTCGCGGTCTCCGCCGCAGCCGAAGACGGTGATCACGCGACCCCTGGGCCGGCAGGCGCCCTGGTTGGCCTGCGCGTCGCGCACCGTCCGCAGCGTGCCCGCCAGGGCGTCCGGCGTATGCGCGTAATCGACTATGACGGTCACGTCTTCTCCGTTATGGCCGCTATGGCCCCCGTTGCCCCCGTTGCCCCCGTTGCCCCCGTTGCTGTTGACTGTCACGCGCTCGAACCTGCCCGGCACGCCGCGACACTCATTGACGCCGCGCGCGATCGTCTCGCAATCGAAGCCCAGCGCGAGCCCGATGCCGATCGCGCATAGTATGTTGTAGGCGTGCGGCCGTCCGACCAGCGATGAATTGATACGAACCGGTCCGGCGGGCGTGCGCGCGACGAAATGCAGTCCGTCAAGTCCGAAGTTACGAGCCTCGGTCGTGATGTCGGCCCTGGCGTCGAGCGCGTAGGTCATGACCGTTTCTCCGAGCAAATCTTTCAGTTCGGCGCCGCGCGGGTCGTCGAGGTTGATGATCGAGCGGGCCGGGCGCTTGCCTATCGAGCCGTCAAAGAGCTTCCGTTTCGCGTCGAAATAAGCCTCCATCGAATTGTGAAAATCCAGATGGTCCTGCGTCAGATTGGTGAACGCCGCGACCGCGAACTCGATCTCGTCGACGCGATGCATGTCCAGCGCGATTGACGAGACTTCCATCACCGCATGAGTCACACCCGCTTCGACCGCGCGCCGCAGGAAGTCCTGAAGTTCGGAAGCCTCCGGCGTGGTGAAGTCAGCGTCCGCCTGCTCGTCCCCTATGCGATAGCTGATCGTGCCCATGATCGCCGATTTCTTCCCGGCCGCGGCGCAAATGGATTCGACCAGGTGCGCCGTGGTCGTTTTTCCGTTCGTGCCAGTGATCCCCGCGAGCGCCAGTTTGCGCGACGGATGGCCATGAACCAGCGCCGCGGCTTTGGCCAGGGCCCGCCGCGCGTCGACCACGCGCATCCAGACGATCGAGCCGGCGCCATTCAGGTCAGAGGCCAGATCGGACGGGCGCGGTTTTTCGGAAATGACCGCGATCGCTCCGCGCTTCGCCGCCTCCGCGACAAACTGGTTCCCATCGACATGCGCGCCGGGCGTCGCGACGAATATGCCTCCGGGAGTCACCCGGCGCGAATCGTGCGTGACGATCGAACTCGAAGCGTCTATCACGGCGTTCGGCACAGCGTTCGGCGCGGCGCCCTGATTCGCGCCGTCCGGCAGCGCGTCAATGTAGCCCGCTATGTCACGAAGTGTAGGCATAACTATTGAAACTCCACCTTGCACGTTTCGCCCGCCCTGACCTTGGTCCCCGGCGCCGGAGACTGGCGAAAGGCCAGTCCTGATCCATGTAAACTGATCACCAGATTCATCTGCGCGCAGGCTTGCGTCACCGCGCGCACTCCGCGGCCACGGAAATCCGGCATCACAAAGCCTTCTCCATTGCGGAATGTGGATTGCGGATTGCGGATTGCAAGCGTGGAGTCTTCCGCGTGAGACGACACAACAGGAACAGGATTCATGGACCCGGTAAATCCGCAATCCGCATTCTGCATTCCGCAATCCGAGTCATCTTCCGATTCATACTCTTTCGACAATGCGGTCAGAGAGTCACGGAACGACTTGTCGTCGGGCGGGATGACGTAATCGCCCAGCGCGGCTTCGGCGATCAGGTTGAAGACGGGCGCGGCGACGCTTCCGCCCTGGTGGCTCCCTTCCGGCTCATCAATCATCACGACGATAGCCAGGCGCGGGTCGGCGGCCGGAACGAATCCCGCGAACGACGGCATGTATTTAGTCTGCGACAATCTTCCGTTGTCGACCTTCTGCGGGGTGCCTGTCTTGCCCGCCACGGAATAGCCCGCCAGATTGATCGCGTGGCGCGCGGTGCCGTGCGTCACCACGCGCTCCATAATCCTGACCATCATTTGCGCGGTCCGTTCGCTGACGACCTGCCGCGTTTCCATTTTCGGCTCGTACAGCGCGCGCCCGTCCTGAGCCATGACCTTCTTGACTATATGAGGCCTGATCCATACGCCTCGATTGGCGATCGCGCCGACCGCGGCGACGATCTGCAACAGCGTCACCGAAACCTCCTGGCCGATGGCGACCGAGCCTATGGAATCGATGCGCCAGTCCTCCAGCGGGTTGACGATGCCGCGCGATTCGCCCGGCAATTCGATCCCGGTCTTTCGTCCGAAGCCGAAACGCGAGATGTATTCAAAGAATTTCTCCCTGCCGACTCTGGTGGCGACGCGGATCGCGCCGCCGTTCGACGATTTGGCGAAGGCGTCTTCGATCGTCAAATCGCCGTAGGCGTGAGTGTCTCGTATGACGCGCCTGCCTATGGTGACCTGCCCGCCTCCGCAATTGATTATGTCGTCCGGCTCGAACAAACCCTCTTCAAACGCGGCCGCGTAGGTCACTACCTTGAAGACCGACCCGGGTTCGTAAGGCCAGCCGATCACACGGTTGGCGCGCGACGAGTCGTTCGCGCCGTCGGGACGCTCGTTGGGATTGAAGGTCGGGATGTTGGCGAGCGCAAGGATCTCGCCGGTCTTCGGGTCCATGACGATCGCGCCGGCGCCTTTCGCCCGCGTCATCCGCACCGCCTCGTCGAGCAGCACCTCGACCTTATGCTGCAGGATCGCGTCAATCGTCAGGACGACCTGCGCGCCATTCATCGCCGGCGTCTCGCTACGGTTATAAGGCTTTCCCGAAGCGTCTCTGTCGAACGCGATCTCGCCCGCCTTCCCGCTCAGCAGATCGTCGTACTTCTGCTCGACGCCTGCCAGCCCGTTGTCGTAAGAATCGACATAACCGATTACGCTCGCGGCCAGCGAGTTGTTGGGATAAAACCGCTGGCTCTCCTTTTGAATCGCGATACCGCGCAGATTGTTTTTCGCCACCGTTTCGTTGACGGCCTGAGAGGTTTGAGGATCGAGCTTGCGTTTGAGCCAGAGGAAGCTCGAATCCCCGGCCAGCCTCTTCAGCAGTTCGGATTGATCATAGCCCAGCAGCGGAGAGAGCGCGCGGGCGGCCCTCTCGCGATCGGGGGCATCCTTGAGTTGTTTCAGATCGACATAGACCGAATCGGCGATGGCGCTGACGGCAAGCTCGCGCCCGTCGCGATCAACTATCGGGCCGCGCGCGGCGACGACCTTCACCTCCTTGCGCTGATTGAGCGCGGCGCGCTCCGAGTAATGACTATGCCGCGCCACCTGCAGCCATGCCAGACGCCCCATAATCACAAACATCCAGACACATAGAGCCGCGCCAACCCAGAGCGCGCGGCGACCGGCGTCAGCCGGCTGAACAACCGGCTTTCCGGTTGTCCGGCGCGCCGGGCGCCGAATCTTACGCTGTCTGTTACGTTCCATTTTCATGGGAGCTCTCACTGTGAGCCCTGTGGGGCTTATAGGTCCTGCAGGACCTATTGACGTTTGTTATCGGCCTTTGTCTTGTTCCTCGCCTTCAATTTTACAACATTCACAACATTCGCCGTTTTCCCGGTCTTCACGCCCTTCACGAGTTTCGCATCCTTCGCCTGCGAACCGGCTCTGACCGGTCGCTTTATTGATCGGTCGTTTTGATCGGCCCCTGGCGCTTTGACAGGCTCTACAGGGACAATCTTCCGGACCAAAACGCCACGCTCGCTCGACGCCCTGTCCAGTTTCAGATGCTCGAGGCCGTTCCATTTGCCGGCGCGATCGCCCTCGCCGGCGTTCATGGCGCGCTCTTTATCGCGATTCAGAAATTGTCGCTGCCTGGTATATTCATCGAGTTGCGACTTAAGCTGTTCTTCAGCCTGCGCGATCCTGTAAGCGTTGATCTGCGAGCGCAAGGCGAAAACGAAGCCCGCGGCGAGCGCCACTCCAGCCAGGATCATCAGCCACATAACTCTCGCCCCGCGCCCTTCGCTACGGCGCCGTGATCCGGATTGGACGGACCGGGTCGAGTCATGGCTCGAAAATCTTCTTGAATTCCGGCGCCGGCCGGAAACACTTCCTCCCGTACCCAACGCCTTTGACGTCGATGGATTTTTCGCTCGGCTCTGGCGTTTGGCTACAACGCCATTGCGAACTCCAGGCAGGTATCGCGGTGTTCTCATTTCCCACACTCCTGAGATAAACGGCGAATTGCGCCGCGATTTTTTTACCTTCTGTTGATACGCGACTCTTCAGATGGAGTCTGACTTAAACTTATTGACCGTAGGGACGTGTGTAGCATCGTCAGCGCCGATGGCCGATACGGACGCCATCAAATCCTCCGACAGGCGCGCAACTTCGCGCTGCGAGAGCGCGGGTTATCAGCGATTTCAGCAGCGCCTGGCTGAATGGCTTTACGCGTCAGTATCTCCACGCGCTTTACCGCTCCGCATCGGCACTCAGGCTGGTTCGTGGGGCACAGACAATGGCCAGACTGAAACCTCAGAGCCTGTTTGATGATCCTGTCTTCGAGCGAATGAAACGAAATGACCACCAATCGCCCGTCGGGTTCGAGCGCGTCTATGGCGTCGGCGACAAATCGATCCAGCCCTTCGAGTTCGCGGTTGACCGCTATGCGAAGCGCCTGGAAAGTTTTTGTCGCAGGATGAATGCGCCAGTGACCTTTCGGATGAACGCTACGGACCACCAAATCGGCAAGACGTCCTGTTGTTGTGATGGGCGCCGCGTTACGCTCTCTGACAATACGACGAGCTATGCGCCGCGCGGCTCGCTCTTCACCATATTCAAAGATGATGTCGGCCAATTCACGCTCGCTGAGATCATTAATTAAATCGGCCGCTGTTAATTTCTGTGAACGATCCATCCGCATATCCAATGGGGATGTAGCCACCGGATATACGTCTGGACCGGTTGGTGAAGTTACTGACGACGATGGGGATTCAGTAAAATCTTGCCCGGAACGAAAGCTGAAGCCGCGTTCCGGCGCGCTTAATTGATATGATGAAATTCCGAGATCAGCTAATATGCCCGCAACCGTCTCGATTCCTTTTTCCGCAAGAATTTCTTTGATCCGGCGGTAATCCGTATGCGCCGCCATAAATCTTTCGCCGAACTCCGCCAGGCGCTCGCTCGCCAGCGCTATCGCCTCCGCGTCCCGGTCAAATCCGATCACGCGATTATCCGGCGAAGCCCGCAAAATCAACTCTGTATGCCCTCCCAGCCCGAGCGTCGCGTCAATGAACAATCTCCCTGCAGGCGCCCCGGCGCGAGCGGCGTCGAGATACTCAAGCGCTTCTTTCGGCATTACAGGGCGATGAAGTTCCATAATCCCATTTTCCATTTCATATTTGACATTGGCCATTACTTGAATGGCGCCAACCATTCATCGGAAGATTGATTGAATCACTTATTGTCAATGACCAGTATCAAATACTCAACGTACTAAATGACGAATGGAAAATGGAAAGCGAGGGGCACGGGGGAGGAGACGCCTGAGAGCTCCTCTTTCTCCCGGGCGTCTCCCAAACCTGAACCTTTAAATCCCGAGCCGCGCCAGCGCCTCAGCGTCCTCATCCGTATAAGGCTGCTCTTCCAGACGCGACCGGCGGAAATTTTCAGCGTTCCATACTTCCAGATATTTCAAATATCCGAAGACCACTACTTCGCCTGCTAAGTTCGCTTCGTTGCGCAACATCGGGTAGATCAAAATTCTTCCCTGCCCGTCCATCTGCTGCATCTGCCCATAATAGTTAGCGCGATCCAGAAACTTCCTCGTCGCCGGAATCATCGAGGGCTGTTCGGACAACTTGTTTTCAATCTCTTCCCACTCTCGAAGCGGGTAAAGCCGCGCGCAATCCCCAAGCAAACTGGTTATGTAAAAATCAGGTTGAACGTATTTCTCATCGATGTAGCGTTTGAATGAAGCCGGGATTTTGATCCGCCCCTTATCATCCATATGCGCGCTGTAGCTGCCTCGCAACATCTCACTCTCGTTCTCACTCTAATCATTCTAATAATGATTCCTACTAATGATGATTCCTGACTAATCTCTCTAATCACTTTTGACTACTTTTTCGACCGCTTTTTGGCCTTTCTTCAACCCTCTCTAACCACTCCGTTCTATCTTTTACCACTTTATACCACTCAAGTGCGGCGTATAGTATGTCACCCATTAAAAGGTGTCAAGGCATTTATCCTCTAAAATCGTTGATTCACGACTTGAAGTTATAAATGCTAAAGGATTGAAACTTATAGCTAGTACAGTTCCGATTAAAAACGTATCAAATTGACCCATACCGCTTAACGCATGGAAACTTATGCGCTTTTGTGGGTAGAGGTCAGTTGGTGATATAGTTGCGCGCGTTTTTGCGCCTGCCGCAGGCGGTAGCCCGACCGTGAGGGAGGGCATATGCCTTCCCTCACGGTCGGGCTACCGCGTTGGCAGAAAAGAGGCAGTTTTTCCGCGAATGAATCCATTAATACAACTCATCGGTTTCGGATTACTGGCAGCCATGGGAAACATCATCGGGGGTTATTTGATCACCGGGTCAAGAGCGATCAGCCAGCGTCTGCTCAGATATCTGATAGCTTTCGGAGCCGGCTTCATGCTCGCCGCGGTCTTTTTGGAAGTAATTCCCGTAGTCGCTCTTGAATGGAACGGCCGTCTAATAACGGCAATGGGTCTGGCGTTGGCGGGATATCTGCTTATACAATTCGTCGAGCACACTATCGCGCCGCACTTCCATTTCGGCAAAGAGACGCATTCCGAGGAAATGATGCGCCGCGGCGCGGCGGGCTCGGCAATCATCGGGCTTTCGGTTCATACCTTCTTTGACGGGGTGGCGATCGCTTCGGGGCTGCTGACGAGTTTCCGTCTGGGATTACTGCTTTTCATCGCGATACTCCTGCACAAAATTCCCGAAGGCTTCACGGTCGCGTCGATCGCGCTGGCGTCGGGCCGCGACAATCGACTGGCGATGCGAGCGACCTCGTTGATCGCTGTCGCGACATTCGCCGGAATAATCCTGACATTCGCGCTGGAACCCGCGGTGAAATACACGCTGCCCTTCTCAGCCGGGGTGACGCTTTATGTCGCCGCGTCCGATTTGATTCCCGAAGTCAATCGCAGAGACGATCACGATGAAGTCGACCTGCGAACGTCGCTGCTTGTCTTCGCGGGCGCCGCGCTCTTTTATCTGGCGCACCTGATGTTGCATGACGCTCTTGATTAACGAATCAAATAGGGCTTATAGGGCTTATAGGGCTTATAGGGCTTATAAGGCTTATTCATGAGGAATCTATGAAAGATCAATCGCAACAAGAATGGGAAGAGAAAATTCTGGAACCGTCTCTGCGGAAGATGCCGGAAAGTCAGGCTGAATTCACGACCGTTTCTCTGAAACCGATCGAGCGGCTCTACACGCCGCGCGATGTCGAAGACATAGACTTCGAACGGGACATCAACTTTCCGGGGATGGCGCCGTACACACGCGGCATTCATCCGACCGGCTACCGGGCGAAGCCGTGGACGATGCGGCAATTCGCCGGCTACGGCTCGGCGTTCGACACCAACCGGCGCTTCAAGTACCTGCTCGAACACGGACAGACGGGACTTTCGACCGCCTTCGATCTGCCGACGCTGATGGGGTACGACTCCGACCACCCGTTCTCAGAAGGCGAGGTCGGCAAATGCGGCGTGGCGATCTCGTCGCGCGAAGACATGGAAGTCCTCTTCGACGGAATTCCGCTGGACCGGGTGACGACCTCGATGACGATCAACGCGCCGGCCTCGATGATATTCGCCTTCTTCCTGGCGGTGGCCGAAAAGCAGGGGGCCGATTGGGGCGCGGTGGGCGGCACGCTGCAGAACGACATCCTGAAAGAATACATCGCGCAGAAGGAGTGGATCTATCCGCCGCGCCCGTCGATGCGGCTGATCACGGACACGTTCAGGTTCTGCGCCGAGCGAATGCCTAAATGGAATTCGATCTCGATTTCCGGCTATCACATACGCGAGGCCGGAGCGACGGCCGCGCAGGAACTGGCCTTCACGCTGCGCGACGGGATCGAGTACGTCGAATACGGCGTGCGCGCGGGACTCGACGTAGATGAATTCGCGCCGCGGCTGTCTTTCTTTTTCAACGCGCATAACGACTTCTTCGAGGAGATCGCTAAATACCGCGCCGCGCGCCGCATCTGGCATCGTGTGATGACCGAGCGGTTCAAGGCCAGGAACCCGCGGTCCACTCAACTGCGCTTCCACGCGCAGACCGCGGGAGTCAGCCTCACCGTGCAGCAGCCGATCAACAACATTTCGCGCGTGGCGATTCAGGCCCTGGCGGCCGTGCTCGGCGGCGCGCAATCGCTGCATTGCGATGGTTACGACGAAGCGCTGGCCCTCCCCACGGAGCGCGCGGCGCTGATCGCGCTTCGCACGCAACAGATCATCGCGCACGAGACCGGCGCGATCAACACCGTGGACCCGCTCGGCGGCTCGTATTTCGTAGAGAAACTGACCTGCGAACTCGAAGAAGAGACATGGGAATATTTCCGCAAGATCGACGAGATGGGTGGGATGGTCGAAGCCGTTGAAGCGGGATTTCCGCAGAAAGAGATTCATGAGTCGGCCTACCGTTACCAGCGCGCGGTCGAAAGAGGCGAGAAGGTGATTGTCGGCGTCAACGCTTACCAGATGAACTCCGACGAGCTCGGCGAGCCCAATATCCTGCAAATCGACGAGTCCGTGGCTAAGCTGCAGGAAGAGCGGCTGGCGAAGTTGCGCGCGAAACGCGACAATGCCGCCGCCCGGCGGGCGCTGGAAGAATTGAGGAGCGGCGCCGAAAACCCGAACGTCAACACGATGCCGCTGTTGATCGATTGCGCGCGCGCCGATTGCACGCTCGGCGAAATGTGCGACGCGCTTCGGCCGGTCTTCGGAGAATACCAGGAGCCGGATTTTTGATCGCGGATTGCGGATTGGAAAAATGAAGGGGTGAAGGGGTGAAGAGATGAAGGGGTGTTCAGAAAATTGAATTGCCCTTTCACCTCTTCACTCTTTCACCCCTTCACCCTTCACCCCGCGCTCAGGGGATTGATCGCAGCCGTAGCTTGAGAGATTATTGCGCTGGCATTGCAATTATTTTCACAGCATTATTTAACGCACTCACGAATTTCCGAACTGAGAATCGAAAGGAAATCCTTATGAACAAAGCTCACCGCTTCCTGCGCGTGGCGCTCATGTTTGCGCTCGCGCTGTCCGGCGCCGTGGTTTACGGGCAGGGCGAGCGGAGACCATCCTCTACGCCATCCACTCCCCCCAAAACAATAAACGTCAATTATAAAGACGTGAAATTAAAGAACGGCCTGCGCGTGTTGCTTGTCGAAGACCACAGCGCGCCGGTCGTCTCCGTGGCCATCACATTCGACGTCGGTTCGCGCAACGAGCGGAAGGGCCGCACGGGCTTCGCCCACCTCTTCGAGCACATGATGTTCACCGGATCTGAGAACGTGGGCAGGAACGAATATTCATTGTGGATCGACAGCAACGGCGGTTCGAACAACGCGACGACCAGCGAGGACCGTACGCTCTATTTCGCCACCGTGCCGAAGAACCAGTTGGACATGATCCTCTTCCTGGAATCCGACCGGATCCGCGCGCTGGACGTGACGCAGGAGGGCCTGGACGTCCAGCGCAACGCCGTTCAGGAAGAGCGCCGGCTGCGCGTGGACAACGAGCCTTACGGCAAGACTGAAGAGAAATTCCAGGAGGTGATGTTCGACAACTTCGCCTACAAACACTCTGTCATCGGCTCTATGGAGGATTTGAACGCGGCCAGCCTGCAGGACGTGAAGGAATTTTTCCGAATCTATTACGCGCCGAACAACGCCGCGCTCGCCCTCGTCGGCGATTTCAACAGCGACGAGGCGCTCGCCAGGATCAAAAAGTATTTCGAGGCCATCCCCCCGCAGCCCGCGGCGCCGAAAGTCGCCATCGCCGAACCCGAACAGACCGCCGAGCGCCGCTTCACAATGGAAGATCCATACGCGCGGCTGACCCAGTTGATGATCGGCTATAAGGGCGTCGTATCCAACACGCCGGACGCTTACGCGTTGCAGGTTTTGAATTCGGCTCTGGCCGGCGGGCAAAGCTCCAGGCTCTATCAGAAACTGGTCAAGGAAAAAGAGCTGGTCACGAGCGTCGGCGCGTACCCGAGCCCGTTCCGCGGCGGCGGTTATTACGAGGTCTACGCGATGGTCGCGCCCGGCAAGAAAGTCGAAGACGTCGAGGCCGCGATCAATGAAGAGATCGAGAAATTGCAGGCCGAGCCGATCGCCGATTGGGAATTGGACAAAGCCAAGAACTCGGCGCGGCGCAGTTCCATACAGGCGCTCCAAAGCTCTCTGGGCACGGCGATCCGATTGAGCGAATACACGGTCGCTTACGGCGACCCGGGCCTGATCAATACTCAATTCCAGAAATTCGCCGCCGTCACCAAAGCCGACGTGCAGCGCGTGGCCCGGAACTACCTGAAAACCACGAATAGGACAGTGGCGGTGACAACCCCGGCGAAAAATCAATAGGACGGATAAGACAGATAGGACAAATAGGACCTATCTGTCTTATCCGTCCTATTTGTCCTATTTGTCCTATTGAGGAATACCATGAAACTAATTCTGACACTTATCCTGGCTGCGAGCGTCGCGATGGCTCAACAGCCGCAGGCGCCGAAAGGCGTAGTGATCAAGGGCAAGACGCCCGTCAGCAAGGAAGTTCTGAAATTCGCGATGCCGAAAGCCTATGAAACCGAGCTCAGCAACGGGCTGAAGGTAATCGCGCTGGAAAACCACAAGCTGCCGACCTTTGCGATGCAGATGTTCATCCTGAGCGGCGGGCTGAGCGATCCGGCCGATCAGACGGGCGCGGCTCTATACACCGCCAGCATGCTGCGCGAAGGGACGAAGACGCGATCGAGCAGACAGATCGCCGAGGCGGTCGAATCGCTGGGCGCGACTCTCACGGCGGGCTCCGGACTTTCGTCCCCCTTCAGTTCTATCGCGGCCGGAGGATTGACCGAGAACTTCGATCAGATCATGGGGTTGTTCGCCGACGTGATCCTGAATCCGAGTTTTCCGGCGGAAGACCTGAACAAATTGAAGAACCGGGCCGCCGCGCAACTCCGCGCCCAACGCTCGCAGCCGGGGTTCCTGGCCAACGAGAGGTTTTACAAGACCCTCTATGGAACGCACCCGGCCAGTCGCATCGCCCTGACGCCCGCGCAAATCCAGAGCATCACGCCGGAGACGCTCAAACAGTTTCACGCGGCGAATTACAAACCGAACAACGCCATCTTCGCCATCGTCGGCGATATCAACCCCGCCGAGATCGTGGCGAAACTGGAAAAGACTTTCGGGTCCCGGAGCGGCGCCGCCCAGGGCGGCATATGGACCAGAAGAGACGTTCCGCGGCCCGAACTGCCCAAAATCAATGAACCGGCTTCGTCGAAGATCTATGTGGTCGACCGCCCCGGATCGGAGCAGACGAGTCTGATCCTCGGCAATCTGTCTATCGAACGCGGCGATCCGGATTATTACGCACTGGACGTGATGAACCAGATTCTGGGCGGCGGCGCGAGCGCGCGCCTCTTCCTGAACCTGCGCGAAGACAAGGGCTACACATACGGCGCGTACAGCGGATTCAGCGCGGCCAAATACCGCGGCGTCTTCCGCGCCAACACCGAAGTGCAGACCAAAGTCACTAAAGGGTCGATGGACGAGTTGATCTACGAGTTCAAACGCATCCGCGACGAGAAAACGCCCGATGACGAATTCGACCGCGCCAAACGCACGATCGTCGGCGGCTTCGCGATGCAGCTCGAATCGCCGCAATCGCTGCTCGCCAATATCATCACGCAGAAAATCTATAATCTGCCTGCGGATTACTGGGACACTTACCCGCAGAAGATCTCCGCGGTGACGGCGGACGACGTTCAGCGCGTCGCGCGAAAATACCTCGACCTCGCGAAGCTGCAGATCGTCGCCGTCGGCGACGCCAAACAAATCACCGGAGTGATGAAGCAGTTCGGCGGCGTCGAGCTTTACGACACCGAAGGCAAACCGCTACAATCGCCATCCGCTGAAGCGAAGACGAATTGAATAATGGTGGTTGGTGATTGGCAGTGAGAATTAATTTTCCACCAACCACCAACCACCAACCACCAACCACCAGTTATGTCCGAAACCAAAATCAGAGTTCTGTTAGCCAAACCCGGTCTGGACGGGCACGACCGGGGCGTTAAAGTCATCGCCCGCGCGTTGCGCGACGCCGGAATGGAAGTGATCTACACCGGATTGCGCCAGACGCCGGAACAGATCGTCAACGCCGCTCTGCAGGAGGACGTCGACATCGTAGGGCTCTCGATTCTTTCCGGCGCGCACATGACGATCTTTCCTCGCGTGATCGAATTGATGCGCGAAAAAGGCATGGATGACACGCTGCTGTTCGGCGGCGGCATCATTCCCGAAGACGACGTCCCTAAGCTCAAAGAGGCCGGCGTCGGCGCGGTCTTCCTGCCCGGAGCGTCCACTGAAGAAATCATCAAATACATTCGCGAGAGTGTGAAACCGCGCGACTGACGCGTATTAGCGATGCTTTCCTCTCAAGACATAATCGAAGCCGAAGCGCGCATCCGCCCGCTTGTCCGGGAAACGCCGGTTGATCGATCTATTCATCTGAGCCGTCTGGGGGGCGCCGAGGTTTATCTAAAACTCGAACACCTGCAACACACCGGCTCGTTCAAACTCCGAGGCGCGACGAACAAGATTCTCTCGCTCGACGACGAGCAATTGCGTGGAGGCGTGATTGCGGCATCGACCGGCAATCACGGCATGGGCGTCTGTTATGCGGCCCGCCACGCGGGGACGACGGCGACGATCTATCTGCCGCGCGACATTTCGGAACAGAAACTGGAGGCGATCAAACAACTCGGCGGAATTCCGATCCTGTCAGCCGGCGATTGCCTGGAAGCGGAATACAGCGCGCGCGAAGCCGCCCGTGAATCCGGCCGGGTCTTCATCTCGCCATACAACGACTCTCAGGTCATAGCCGGTCAGGGCACAATCGGGGCCGAGCTCGCGCGACAGTTGAGCCGAATCGACGCGGTTTTCGTCGCGGTCGGAGGCGGAGGCCTGATAGCCGGAATCGCGGCGTATTTGAAATCGGTCAGCCCGCGCACCCGCATTATCGGCTGCTGGCCTGAGAATTCGCGGCCTCTCTACGAATGTTTGCGCGCGGGCAAAATCATCGAAGTCCCCGAAGAGCCGACCGTCTCGGAAAGCACCGCGGGCGGCGTCGAGGAAGGCTCCATCACTTTAACCCTCTGCCAACAATTGATTGACGACTACTCGCTGGTATCCGAAGCGGAAATCATCGAGGCGATGCGGTCGATCTTCCATGAAGAGCATTGGATCATCGAAGGCTCGGCGGGCGTCGCCGTCGCGGCCTATCTGAAAGAGCGCGAGAAATACGCCGGCCAAACCGTCGCGATCATCCTCTGCGGACGCAACATCTCCTCGACGAAGCTGATGGGAATTCTGCAGTCTCATTGATGGCGATTGTCCACTGGCGCTAATTTATCTATTGAGAATCAGGTAAGTTGGTTTACAAACTTCGAGCTGAGGATGAACAACGATTGGCGCAGACCTTTTTCACCGCGGTGAACGCAGAGGGAGCGCAGAGTGACTCCGCGCTCCCTCTGCGCACTCCGCGCCTCCGCGGTGAATGAAATGACATTGTCAATCAACCCGATTTGTAAACTTTCTTTTCTGAACCTCAATAAATCCGCCGAATAATACTCCATCCAAGCTGACGCTATGGATGGAGTATTATTCGGCGGATTTGGATAAGGGACCAGCTCTCCTGCTTTTTAACAAAACTTTTCTCGACTTTCCACCATCAACGTCAGTCTTAATCGGCGGCGCCCCTGAAGCGCATTAACGGTTGGAGATTTCCGCCCTATGGGCGGTCAAGGAGGTTATTACCAATGAAGAGCTTGATGAAATGGTTCACGATGGCGGCCCTGTTGGCCGTCATAATCCCGGCGGCTGGCTTTGCGCAGGGACGCATCAACGAACGCCAGCAGAATCAGCGGCAGCGTATTCGACAGGGCGTTCGCAGCGGCGAATTGACAAGAGTCGAGGCTGCGAGGCTGCGAAGGCAGGAAGCGACGATCGGGCTGCGTGAAGCGCGCGCGCGCCGATCCGGCGGCGAATTCACGCCTCGCGAGCGGGCGCGAATCCAGCGTCAACTCAATCGAGAGAGTCGCAGGATCTATCGCCAGAAGCACGACCGCCAGGACCGCAATTAAATAGTGGGCAAGTGGCGGTGGGCATATACTGCCCACCGCCCACTAACCACTTTTATTTGGGTATTTCAGGCGAGATGCTGGAGCGCAATTCGGAGCGCAGCTTTTCGATCTCGGCCAATTTGTCCTGAATGCGCTGGAACAGCGCGGATTGCGCGTTGATTCCTTCATCGATCAGGAACGCCGCGGCCTCGGCGCGGCTCTTGAAAACCCCGGCCGACACCAGCGTGTCCAGCTTATCCGAAGATTCCTCGCTCAAACGAAGCAGCACCGTGGTGTCGCGGACGTTAATGGCGCGTTCGACCGCTTTGCCAAAAGTATCAGGCACGCGGCTGAACAGATCGCGCAGCGTCGAAGTGATTTCATCTATCGTCTCTCCGGCGCGGCTGCCGGCGCCCTGACCGCGGGTCTGCGGCGTCAGGCGTTCTTCCGGTTGATTTTGATGTTCGCTCATAAATCCTCCTTCAAAATATGTGTTCTATATGTCTTATACGTCTTATAGCGATCTATTGATCCTCTGAAATTTTCGCTTCGATTTTCTGAAACTCAAGACCGTAAGCGACCAGCGAGAACGGCAGGCGCAAAATGGTCTCATTATAGGCTGCGACCGCCTGCGAGTAATTTTTGCGCGCGTTGTTGGCCGCTTCGACCGACTTTTTGAATTCCTCGATCAGGCGCAGATACGCGTCATTCGCCTTTAAATCCGTCAGCGTGTCGCCGAGCGTCTGAATCGCCTCGGTCCGCTGATTCAATTCGCGATAGGCGTTGAGGATGTCCTCGGTCCTGTTATCTTTCAACGCTTCGACCAAGGCTTCGCGGATGCTTTTTACTCCTGCAAGAGGCTCCGGATCGGCTTTCAACACCGCCTTCGCCGTCTCCAGGGCTCGGCTTGCGGCCTCGGCCTGCTTGTTGATGGAGCCGATGAACGAACTCCATCCCGTGACGATCGCCTGTTTACGCCTGCCCAGTTCGTCTTTCGCGTAGGGGAAGAGTTTGTCCACCGGGTAGAATCTGCGATTGTTTTCGAACTGCTCCCAGGTCCATTTCTCCTCCGTGTCGCCGGCGGCGGGCGGGGCGAAGACCAGACGGATCGACTTGCCGTTGTCCGAAGGCGTGCGCTCCCTGACCGTCGCTTCGGCCTTGCCGTCAGGGCGCATCGTCAGGTTGGTGACCTCGATCACCGTGTCGAGTTCGTTGGCGACCGCGGAGCTGGGCGATTCATTCAAGGCGTTCAATCGCCTTGCGACGCTGAGATAAAGTTCGTCCTTTTTCATCTCTTTGCCGCCGGCGCCGGCTTGCGCCAGAGCGGCGACCTGGCCAACGCAAATGGTCAAAGCGACCGCGACCGGGAAGAAAAAGACTGAGGGCAGGTTCCGTTTACGCATATGAACAATTCCTCCGTATTTTAATGGCTAGCTTTACAAGTCTCCGATCTTCAATTTTACATCGGCGTTCTTCCACGCCGTCTCGAATTCGGCCCTGGCCCGGCTGGCATCCTGCGTCTTTCCCTGCTTCTGTAAACTCTCCGCCAGACCGAAAAGCGAGCGCCTGTTGCGCGGGTTGTCTTCAAAATCTTTGCGAAAGACGCTCTCCGCCCCCACCGCGTCGCCTGCAATTAATAAAGCCGCCCCCCAGGGATTCACCCACAGGATAATACCAACCGGGCGGTTCATCATAGTTCAGATCGTCCTGGGCGGCCGCTTCACCGGCGTGAATGTAAAGATGATTCGCGCCGGTGTGATTTGGGGGAGTTTGATAGCCGATGACAGCCGTTAAATCAGCCCTAAAGTGAGCGCGGATAGCGACAGCGCGGCAAATTTAAGTACGGTTGATTTCAAATGATAGTGATTTTGCGTAAACACAATTTGTTTCCTCAGAAAAAGTTTGGAGTTCCGCGCTATCGCCAGAAGGCGGAACTACAAACGCGTTTTGTCGCAAATCACGCTATGTCGGAAACTGCCCGGGCGTATTTAAACCGCAATCAAACTTTTCTCAAAAATTATCAATTCGATATATCAGCGAGTTGCAAAACGCTCAATTATGTCCCACGACCAGACTTGCAGGTTGCGCCGACCGGACTTCCTGCGGCATCATTAATCCAGCAGACATTCAGCGCGCGCGGACGTTTTTTATGGAAAGGAGTGTAGGTTATTCCTCAAATCGAAGGCAAGACATTAGGATTGAAAGCCAATCAATTGCGGCGACTGGAGAAAATGTATCAACGCCGCATCCCGCCGGCCCAGATCGTCACACCAGAATTCGCGCGGCAATTGACCGAAATCTCTCATGAGATCGGCCGCCAGGTAGGAGTGCTGGTCGACCGCAAAGGCCACGTCACCGACGTAGTCGTCGGCGACGCGACAAAGATCGTGTTGCCGGCGCAGGATCGCTCGCGCCTAAGCCATTCCCGATTCAACGGGTTGCGATGCCTGCACACGCACATTCGCGGCGAAAAAGGCCTGACGCATGACGACCTGACCGACCTCGCTCTGCTGCGGCTGGACCTGATGGCCGCGATAGACGTGGATCCGGGCACGGGATTGCCGGGAGTGGTTCGCGCGGCGCACCTGTTGCCGGCGAAAGCGCACAGACATAACGGGGACAATGGAGACGAGAACGGCGACGGGGATGCGTTCCGATTCCTGGATCCACAGGTACCCGGCCGGCTGGACATAGATTTCATGGAGCTGATCACGTCGCTCGAAGAAGAAATGGCGCGCAATCGAGGCGCGCGCCGCGCTTCTGACAACCGCGACCGCGCAATCCTCGTCGGCGTGACAACCGGAACGACGGCCGAAGCGCGCGATTCGATGGACGAATTGCGCGAACTGGCGACTTCGGGCGGGCTGGTCACGCTGGACGAAATCATCCAGCGCCGTCCGAATCTGGAGCCGAAAACTCTGGTCGGCAAAGGCAAGCTAGACGACATCATCATCCGCAGCCTGCAACTGGGCGCGGACATGATCGTCTTCGACCGCGAACTCTCGCCCGCCCAGGTGCGCGCCATCAACGAGGCCACAGACCTGAAGATCCTGGACCG
>DASUFM010000897.1:0-3572 GCA_036274535.1 Blastocatellia bacterium | reverse complement strand
AAGTCTCGTTTAACCGTTAATTGCGCGGCGAACCACTTCGACGATTATGGCTCCCCCCGCATCGAAAGGCGATGAAACCCGGGCGACATATCACCATTGCGATCTCCGTCATTGTAATGACGCTACTGCCTTCCGGCTGTGAACGCGAGCAGCGGCGCTTCAGGGAAATTGCGCCGGCCGCGACCGACGCGGGCAACGTGCGTCAAAGCGAACTGCAGCCGGGCGAGCCGCAGCCCGAAGTAACTGTCGAAGGCCCA
The DNA here is from genome assembly GCA_036274535.1 of Blastocatellia bacterium. Classification (GTDB taxonomy): domain Bacteria; phylum Acidobacteriota; class Blastocatellia; order RBC074; family RBC074; genus JAJVID01. The sequence continues at coordinate 3,315 of DASUFM010000897.1, read as the reverse complement.
TATGACGGCAACGCCTGGGCGGTGTCGGAAGGCAAACGATTGTACAGGTGGTTCAATTGCGTCGGCTGCCATGCGAATGGCGGCGGCGGCATGGGCCCTCCGCTGATGGACGACAAGTGGATATACGGCAGTAATGCGCAAAACATCTTTAGCACGATCGTCGAGGGCCGCCCGAACGGGATGCCGTCGTTTCGCGGCAGACTGACGAATCAGCAGCTCTGGCAGATTGTCGCTTACGTTCGTTCGATGAGTGGGCAGTTGGCGAAGGACGTTTCCCCGAGCCGCGGCGACGAAATGAATGTCAAATCGCCCGAACAGTCAAAGGAGAAAGAGCGGCCCGTGTCGCAACCACCCGCGAATCCGTAATGATGAATCCGATGCGCAAAAAGGTCCTGGGTCCATTGTGGCTGAGAAAAACGCCACTTCGCCTCTGCCTGTTATCCGTCTCCTTGTTTTCCGGATGCGCGGGCGTTCAGTCATCGCTCGATCCGGCGGGGCCTCAGGCGCAACGTATCAGCCGTTTGTGGTGGCTGATGTTTTGGGCGTGTTTGGTTGTCTTCGCGACGGTAATCGTCGCTCTCGGTTACGCGCTTAGGCGCGGGCGCAGGCGCGAAGAAGCCGATAACTCGCCCGGGGCAGAACGACGAACTACAAGGATCATCGCCGGATCGCTGGCCGTCACAGTCGTCATCCTGTTTGCGTTCATGATCGCCGATTTTTCGACGGGGCGGGCGCTCGGCTCGCTGCAATCATCGAACGCCATTGAGATCAAAGTTACCGGGCGGCAATGGTGGTGGGACTTCGAATATCAGGACGCCACGCCGAGCCGGAATGTGCGCGTCGCCAATGAGATCCACATCCCGACGGGCCGCCCCATCAAATTCGAAATGACTTCGCAGGATGTGATTCACAGCTTCTGGGCGCCGAATCTGCACGGCAAGACCGATTTGCTCACCGGCTATCGGACGGTGACATGGTTACAAGCCGACCGCCCCGGCCCGTATCGCGGTCAGTGCGCCGAATACTGCGGTCATCAGCACGCGCATATGGCGTTTACGGTTGTCGCCGAGCCTCCTGATCAGTTCGACGCATGGCTCGACAATCAACGCCGCCCGGCGCCACAACCCTCGACGGCGGAGCGGCAGGCCGGCGAGAGGCTTTTCCTGACACGCGCCTGCGTGATGTGTCACCAGATCAGGGGGACCGGCGCCGGCGCAATGACCGGGCCCGACCTGACGCACCTGGCGACGCGGCGGACCATCGCCGCCGGAACCCTGGCCAACAACCGCGGCGGCCTGGGCGCCTGGGTCGTCGACTCGCAGCGCATCAAGCCGGGAAACAAAATGCCGCCGAATAAGCTGAGTGGCGAAGAGCTGAACGCGCTGCTGAGTTATTTGGAGAGTTTGAAGTAACGATGGCGACCACCGAAGAAACAATCAGGGTCGTCGCTGAGCCGCGCGGGGGCGTTTCGGACGACGGGCGCGAACATCGGCGGCTGGAAGAGACCTGGAAGGAGCCTGGAGGGTTCTTCGGCTGGTTCCGATGCGTCCATCACACGACCATCGGGCGGCGCTACATCATTACCGCATTTACATTTTTCCTGCTCGGCGGGGTCGAGGCGATCCTGATGCGCCTGCAACTGGCGCGGCCTGAGAACCGCTTGCTCAATCCCGATCTTTATAACCAGGTCTTCACTGTGCATGGCACGACTATGATGTTTTTATTCGCCGTGCCTATGATGGAAGCGCTCGGGGTATATCTTGTTCCGCTGATGGTCGGGGCGCGCAACATCGCCTTCCCGCGTCTAAACGCGTTCAGTTATTACATCTATCTTTTCGGCGGGATTTTTGTCTACGTGATGTTCCTGCTCAACGCCGGGCCGGATAACGGCTGGTTCAGCTACGTGCCGCTCGCGGGGCCGGAATACGCGCCCGGCAAGCGGGCCGACGTATGGGCGCAGCTCATCACTTTCACGGAAGTGTCTGGGATCATCGTCGCGATCGAGCTGATCGTGACGATTTTCAAACTGCGCGCGCCGGGGATGTCGGTCAACCGAATCCCGCTTTTCGTATGGGCGATCCTGGTGGTGTCGTTCATGATCGTATTCGCCATGCCGACGATCGCGCTGGCGAGCGCCTGTTTGATTCTCGACCGCCTTGTCGGCACGCATTTCTTTAACCCGGCGGAAGGCGGCGACGCGCTGCTTTGGCAGCATCTATTCTGGTTCTTCGGCCACCCCGAGGTATACATCATCTTTCTTCCCGCGGCGGGAATCGTCTCCACGATCCTTCCGGCGTTCTGCCGCCGGAAGGTCTTCGGCTATACGGCGCTCGTGCTGGCGCTGGTCTCGACGGGGTTTATCGGATTCGGGCTGTGGGTGCACCACATGTTCACGACCGGCCTGCCCAGGCTCGGACAGAGCTTCTTCACCGCCGCGAGCATGATGATCGCCATTCCCGCCGGAACGCAGATCTTCTGCTGGATCGCGACGCTCTGGGGCGGGAAACTCCGCTTCAAGACGCCATTGCTGTTTGTCCTGGGCTTCTTCTTCATCTTCGTCCTGGGAGGCTTGACGGGCGTGATGCTGGCGTCGGTCTCGCTCGACCAGCAGGTTCACGACACGTTCTTCGTAGTCGCGCATTTTCATTACGTGCTGATCGGCGGCGCCGTATTCCCACTCTTCGGCGGGCTCTACTATTGGTTCCCGAAATTCACGGGGCGAATGTTGAGTGAAAGAACCGGCCGCCGGGTCTTCTGGCTCTTCTTCATCGGCTTCAACCTGACTTTCTTCCCGATGCATCAGCTGGGGCTGAAGGGGATGCCGCGGCGCGTTTACACGTACCTGCCAGAGATGGGCTGGGGCGCGCTGAACTCGTTGGCGACGGCGGGGGCCGTGGTGATGGCGGCGGGCATACTGTTATTTTTGATTGATGTATGGCGCAGTCTGCGCGCGGGCCAGCCGGCCGGCGCCAACCCGTGGGAAGCTTCCACACTCGAATGGGCGACGACTTCGCCGCCGCCCGCATACAACTTCCTGCGCATGCCGACGGTGGCCGGCCGCGAAGCGTTATGGGATCAACGCGAAGATCAGCCGGTGTTGACTGGCATCCGCAGCGATCTGCGCGAAGTGTTGGTCACAACTCCACTCGACGCCGAACCTGATCACAGGATGCTGATGCCCGACCCTTCGGTCTGGCCGTTCGTTAGCGCCGTCGCCGTCACGGGGCTCTTCATCGGTTCCATCTTCACGCCGTGGGCCGTGCCGATCGGCGCGATTCCCGTCACCATCGCCATGATCTTCTGGTTCTGGCCGAA
>DASUFM010000896.1:0-2104 GCA_036274535.1 Blastocatellia bacterium | reverse complement strand
TCCGAAGGCGAGCCCGCCGCCCTTCTTGTCTCGGAAGTCTGCGGAATCCAGGATGACTACCAAAGCGGCTCCAAGCAGCCGCACTCCAAAAGCTGTCGCCATATATCGAAAATATTAAGTTACAGAACAGTTATTTGTTATCTGCCATATTCTATATTTCATATCTCATATCTCATATGAAATATAGGCCCACCCACAATCAGAACGTCTGTCCAAATCTGATATGAAACGCCCCGCGTGGTTGGCGCAGGATCGCCCCGTTGGACGCGCTGTAAACGGGCGGATCGATCAGGAAGCCGTAATCGACTCCCAGAGGCCCGAGCGGCGTGTTGATTCGCATTCCGAGGCCGACCGTGTTCGTCATGTCGCTGAACCTGAAATCGCTGACGCGCCTGAAGACATTTCCCAGGTCGTAAAACGGGGCGAGACGAAGCCGGCTGGACAAAGGATAACGCAATTCGAAATTGAAGACGGCCAGGGCGTTGCCTCCGAGCGGGAACAGCGACGGCGGCACACAGTCAGTCGGTTTAGGGTTCGGCCTGTCTTCGGTCGGCGTCAGCCTTGCCGGATTGTTGCAGTTGTCCAGAGAATCCGGCGCGGGCTCCAGGACCGCCTGAGGCCCCGCCGTCTCGAACCTGAACCCGCGCAGGGTCGTCGCGCCGCCTGCAAAGAAGCGTTCACTGATCGGCAGACGGCGGTCGTTGTCGTCAATCATGCCGTTGTTGTCACGGTCATCGGCGTTGAAGGTCGATGCCATGCCGATGCGGGCCGAAAACGCCAGGGTCGAATCGCCGAGCAACGGCGTGGATCGGTCGAGCGTGTCGTACCGCTGATAAGTCGAGAAGAATTTGTTGAACGATTCCGTGCCGCCGAAAATCCGAGCGGCGACCGAATGATCCGCGCTGAAGAGTTGTCCCCTGGTCGGGTTCAACGCGCTGTCGCGAGTGTCGCGCGAAAAGCCCGCTGAGAACATTCCCAGCCGGATCGAGCGTTCGTTGCGCGTAACCACGGTCTCGGGAATGGCGGAGCCGTCACCCGGAGCTAATACACTGGCGCGTTCCAGGTTGTAGCGGAATCGCAGCGAAGTCAGTTCGTCCAGCTTGCGCTCGGTTTGAATGAATGCGGCGAACCGATCAATCCCGAATTTATCGGCGACAGCCTCGCTGCCGTCGAGCCGCCGCCGGCGCAGGAATGCGCGCAGACTTTCGTTGTGATTATAGAAGACCGAGAACGTGGTCGGCAGTTTCCAACTGAACGGGCGCTGATCTGTGAATGAAAGTTGCCCAAAACTCTCCTGCTTGCTGGCGCGGCCGCGCAGGCTGAGAGATTCGAGCGATCCGCCCAGGTTGGTGTTCGTGAGCTCCAGCAATCCGCGCGGGCTGTTTTCGTCTGTCGTAAAGCCCGCGCCGTAGACGAAGAGCAGCGGCTTGGCTTCGGTCAAATTGACCAGAACCTTGTGCGATGTCCCGTCGCCGGCCATCGGTTCCACCCGGATGTTGACTTCGCGGAAAGCGTTGGTCGCGTACAGATCGCGCTGCGTCTGGCGAATTTTCTCCGGCGTCAGGACCTCGCCTTCTTTGAAGGCCAGATAGCGCCGCACCCATCCGTCCCCGGTCTTGGTCGTCCCGTTGACCTCGATCGCCGAGATGACGGCGCGCGAGCCTTCGTTGATGTTGTAAATGAGGCGGAGGCGATCTTCGCCGATTTCGATGAATTCAGGCTCCACGGTCGCTTCCAGAAATCCGCGCTCAGCGTAAAGCTGTTTGATTCGCTGGGCGCCCATCTGCGCGCGGGAGTACGAAAACGCGTCGTTAACTTGCACCGGCGTCACCGCCATCAATTCAGAGACCTGGGCGACCACGTTGCCGCGCAGGTCGATCTCGGCGATTGCGGATTGATCACCCTCGGCGACGTCAAAGATCACGATCAGATCGTCGGTGTCGGGGTTGAACGCGAGCCGCGATTTGACCAGCGCGCCGCGATAACCCATATCCACCAGCTTGCGCCGGATCAGCTCCTCATCGCTGTTCAGGCGGTCGCTGCTGGTCAAACCGCGCGCGTAGCCGCCTACCATGGGCAGGCTCTTTACAAATGGGACGCTCCC
>DASUFM010000895.1:0-4002 GCA_036274535.1 Blastocatellia bacterium | reverse complement strand
CTCGACAAACATCTCAATCTCCGACGTTCTGAGAGTGTCGCGAAAAAAACTGGCGCCGGCGCTTGACGCCAGGATACTGATTCTCTGTGGCCTTTTTTAATCACCGGAAGGCGGCAAGATTATGAAAAAAGCGATCAACATTCTGATAGCGGGCTGCTTGCTGGGGGCGCTCGCCCCGAGTTCAATCAATAATTTGGCGTCTGGAGGTCTGGCGGTCGAAGCCGCGCCGGCGCTGGCTTTCGTTACGGGCACTGTAAGAGATGAGGGGGGGAGACCCCTGGCCGGCGCGACGGTGGCGGTGCTCGAACCGAGGCCGCGTGGAAAAGAGATCAAGAGCGCCAGGACCGACCAGCAGGGAAGATTCACGACCGGCGTTTCTCCGGGCGCCTATCTTCTTCGCGCCGCGGCTGAAGGCTTCATACCGAAGCTCTCCAATCGCCTGATCATCGATCGTCCCGAGAAAATCAATTACGACTTCAAGCTCAAAAGCGAGAACACGCTGGTTCAGAAACGCGGTGACAGCGATGATTACAGATGGATTTCGCTCAGCGCGCCGCGCCACGTCTGGAACCTGACGGAGGGCAATGAAGAAGAAGTCGTCGATCCGTCAAATGATATGGCTGAGCGGAAGAGGTTTCTGGCCAGGGAGTCTTCATTGCACGGCCTGGCGCAATTCGTGGCCGTGACATCAAGCTCGCCCGCCGGGGCGCCGTCGGCGGATTTCTTCGGAACCAATTTCGTCGTCTCAGGCTCTCTGGGCGGCAATCTGGAAATGGCCTTCATCGGCCAGCGCGGCGTGGGAGATTACGCGCCGCAACGGCTGGCGGCGGTCGCCACAGTACGCCCCGCCGCAGCGCATCAGGTCACGGCGATGCTCGGCTACGGCCGAGTCGGTCTGTCCAGGATGCGCTATCAGGAGTTCGGCGCGTTCATTGGCGCTGACGGCGCCGCGGGGAACGTCGGGAGCCTGCCCGCGCAACGGCGAAACGCCCGAACGGTCAACGCGCCGGCCGGCCTCGATCAGACTTTGTTCGACAGGGCTTCGCTGGATCAAATTTCGGTCTCGGCGACCGACTCCTGGCAGGTCTTCAGGCCGCTGCTGTTGATTTACGGCTTCGATTATTCGCGGTTTGTCGGCGACATTAACGACCGCGACAGCGTCCTGCCGCGCCTCGCGATCCAATATTCGCCCACGTCTCGTCTGCGAGTGAATGCGGCGGTGACGCCGGGAAGCGGCCAGCGCCTCGATTCTCTGGAAGGTTTCAACTCCGAGAACATTCAGGCGTCGTTCGAATCGGCGCCGGCCGAGATCGCCGGCTTCGACGCTCCGATTCACGACCGCAGCCAACGTTTCGAGATCGGCGTCGAACGGGCCTTGGGCGACGGAAACACTTCGATCGAAGCTTCAGTCTTTTACGATCTGATTTCAGGGCATGGGGTCGGCCTGCTGGCCTTGCCGCTCGAGGCGTCGCCTGAGACCCAGGCCACATTCCGGCAAGTGGCGCATCGGATAATGGCGATGGACGGCGCGGCTCGTGGCTTTCGCACGGCGCTCAACCGCCGTTTAGGCAGTCACGTGACGGCTTCGGCCGGCTACAGCTTCGGGCGCGGCAGCAGGCTCAACGACGAGCCTGTCTCGCAGATCGCGCCGTCTCAATTGTTCAGAGGCGGATTTTTCCATGTCGCCACGGCGAAACTCGATCTGGATTTCACCGAGCGGACGGGCACGCGGGTCTCGACCGTGATCCGCCTGTCGCCGTCGGCGTTTGTTTTCGCGATCGATCCATTCGCCGGACGCATGAGCGTTTACGATCCCAATATCAACGTGTACGTCACACAGGAACTTCCGAACATCGGGCTGCCCGGGCGTTGGGAAGCTGTTGTCGACGTTCGCAATCTGCTGAATCAGGCCCTCGGCGTTGAAGAGGGCGGATTACAACTCGCCAGAGCGCGCATGCGCCGGACGGTGCGCGGCGGTCTGGCTTTCAGATGGTAATCGGCGGCGGCCCGACCATGAGAGAGGGCGGCCGGCCGGCCGCAGAAATAAAGTGAACTCGCAAACGGGAATGACAAGAGTCACTACGCGCACGCTGGTGCTGCTATTCATCGCCTTTCTGGCGTTGGCAGCCGGCTCGTTCAATCTGCGCGACCGATTGAGCCAGAAGCCCGTCTACAGCGACGGCGTCCTCTGGCGCAACGATCCGGCGCGCGGCGTGGTGGCTGACAAGGTCGAACCCGGCGGCCCGGCCGCGCTCGCCGGCGTTTATCCCGGCGACGTTCTACTGGGGATCGACACGGGCGATGGAGTTGAAGAGATAAAAAGGGCCGAATACGTACAGATTTACATCGATCAGGCGAAAGGCCAGCCTGGATTCCCCAATTCGATAACGCTCAGTTATTATGTGGAGCGCTACAACGATAAGGGCGACGCCGTGATCAGGGAGGGGTTCGCCGACCTGCAGAATCTGGATGTACGCGAACCGCATATTCAGCGCGGCCTCTACCTTGCGCTGATCGGATTGATCTATCTGGGCGTCGGCATATATTTTCTGCTCAAACAGGGACGCGCCGTTTACGTCACGCGCTTCTTCATCATCTGCCTGCTCGCCTTCATCGTGCATTTCTACAGCCCGACGGAAGAGATGCGCGCGCAATTCGACAAGGGCGTCGACCTGGCCGACGCGATCGCGCTCGCGCTCCTCGGGCCGTTCTTCGTCCACTTCGCCGCTCTTTATCCGCTGCGCAAGCGTCTCGTGGCGCGCAGCGTGTGGCTGAGCAGGATTATCGCCGGAGGTCTATACGCGCCGACGGCGATTCTGATCGTCAGCGAAGTTATATTGCGCGTGGTCAGATTCCGCAATCTCGTTCTGAGCGATCCGGTCAGCTTCCGATACCATTTGTCTAAGGTCGAAGTCGTGCTTTTTGCGGGTTCGCTTGTCATAAGCGCCGCGCTCTTTATTCGGTCATTCATACAGGCGGGCCGGCATGCGCGCTCGATCGTCATGCGCCAGCAATTGAAATGGGTGATCTGGGGGATGAGCGTCGCCGCCACGGCGTTCGCGATTTTCTATGTCCCGGCCTATCTCACGTCATCTTTGGGATCGCCGCTGCTGGAATCCATTGCGGTCGCGCCTTTTGCTCTGATCCCTCTCACTCTGGGCTATTCGGTAGTGCGTTACCGTTTGAGTGACATCGATATAGTGATGCGGCGGTCGTTTGCGTACATCATCGCCACGCTCTCGGTCGCGGTGGTATTCGGCCTGGTGATGGCGGCGGCCTATCTATTCATCAGTTCGCCGACGGAATCTCCGACCGGGGCGTTTCTGATCGCGGCCGTGACTATGTCGGTGCTGGCGATGCTCTTCTCGCCGGTCAAGAACTGGGCCCAGGAGCGCATCGACCGCGCGTTTTATGGCGGGAAATACGATTACCGCGCGACGCTGCAGGAATTCGGGCGCGCGCTCGCTTCAACCATCGAACTCGAACCGCTGCTCGACAGCTTGATGCGCCGCCTGAAAGACGTGCTTTCGGTCGAGCGGCTGGCGATCTTCATTGAAGACCCCAACGAACCCTCGGGCTTCCGTGTGGCCCGCGCCGAAGGCGTGGCGCCGGGGATCACGCCGCCCCAGGACATTCTCTCGATCATACGCGAGCGCAGCGGCGCGACCGGCGTCGTTCAGATGGACGAACCGGAGTTGGCCCCCGACGATTTCGACTTCGACTTCGAAGACCAGGCGGCCAATTCTCTTGACGGCTCTCTTGACGGCCCTCTTGAAGGTTTGGCCCGCGGCGCCATTCCGTTCAGCTATTACACGCCCTGCGCGGCGCGTTCGCGCGTCGTTGCCGTTCTGGCGTTGGGACGCCCGACCGACGGCGCTCTGCTTACGTCGGAAGACACTTCGCTGCTGCGCGCGATCTCGGGTTACGTGGCGGTGGCGATCGAAAACGCTCTGCTGCTCGAAGAGCAGGCCCGGCGCGCCAAGGAACTCGCCCGCCTGAAAG
>DASUFM010000894.1:0-6965 GCA_036274535.1 Blastocatellia bacterium | reverse complement strand
AATGTTTGAGTTTCCAGTTAATTCTTGTCACTCGGCGTCTGTCATTTTTCAGTTATTTAGCCGGTAAACCCGCACGGCGTTCTCGTAAAACAATTTTCGCTGGTTCTCGGCGCCGGCGTCCCGTGTCAGGAACGTCAACGCTTCCACCCATTGCCTGAAACTCGACGCCAAAGTGCAAACCGGCCAGTCGCTGCCAAACATTACTCGATCCCAGCCGAAACAGGCGACCACATGCTCGACCGCCGGCCGCAAGGTCTCAGGGGTCCATTTGGGTTCTCCGTCCGAACCTCTCAGATCGGTGTTGACCACGACGCCTGAAATCTTGCATACGACGTTGGGCAGGGCGGCGATCTCCCGCAAACGTTCGCGCCATTTCTCGAACTCCCCTTCTGCGGCGCCGGAACTCAGGTTCGGGTTGCCGCAATGGTCCAGAATGAAGTCTACATTCGGGCATCGTTTGACAAGGTTGATCGCCTGAGGCAATTGGCGCGCCAGGACACAGATGTCGAATGTAAGGCCGTAATCTTCGAGGGATTTGACGTTCTCGACGAACGTAGTCGCCGCTGAGATATGGTCCGGTTCGGTGTGTAGTATGCGGCGCATGCCTTTTAACAACCGCTGCCCCGCGATTCGATCTATGTATTCGCGGAAACCGTCGTATTCGGGGCGAGCCGCCGCGACGACGCCCGCGATCGGGTTGTCGTCGCTCCTGGCCAATGATAGGACGTGAAGGGTCTCCTCGAGCATGAATTCCTCGTCGACGTCGGCCTCGACGTGAACCGATTTGGCGACCGTCAGGCCGCGCGTCGCTTCCTCATAGTCGCTTAGCCTGAAACTGCGATTGAGCGCGGGCTGTTTCGGCGTCCACGAGTAAGGAAATTGATCGAGATCCCAGAGGTGTTGATGAGTGTCAATGATTTCCATAGTCATGGTAGTGGTTGGTGATTGGTGGCTGGTGGTTGGTGGTTGGTTTGGACGCGTTTCAATTGGCGCCAATCATCAGCCACCAACCACCAGCCACCATGTCAAAAATAAAAGGCGACTGACATGATCAGCCGCCTTTGTTCGATTGTCGAGTCTTTGGCCGAAAATTATTTCTCGTCCGGTTTGTTGGCCGTACCGAGTTTGTTGACCGAGCCGGATCTGGTATTCGCGGTGTTTTGGCGCCATGCGCGCCTGGCCAATTCGGCGGCGTTGGGCATCTCGGAAATCGCCCGCTGCAGTGGGACGTCCAGGTCGGCCAGACCCTGGTCCGCCCGGTCGGTCCCGTAAGCCGCGGTCAGCGCCTCATAGCGGATCCGAGCGCGCAGCCAGACAATGTTGTCATCGATTGTGGCCGGCGTAATGCCATAATCGGGATTGGCTTTATAAAACTTCGTGGCGAATTCGCGGAATGAATTCAAGACGCTGTCGGTGACCATGAACTCGTTCGGCCCCAGTTTGTGGTCGAATTCGATGCCGTTGATCTTGAACTCCGGATGCCCGGCGATTTGCCCGTTGATCAGCTCACGCACGAACAGGAAGACGCCCGACCACAGCCGGAGCTGTGTGGGAGTGAAATACTCCGGCGTGAGGAAGGTCACCGGGGCGACCTTGATATCCGGGTCGATGCCGCCGCCTCCGTAAACCGTGCGCCCGAGATCGGTTTTCTTCTCGTCGGCGGTGTTCTTCGGCGGTTCCACGTCGCCGCCGTTGCGGCGGAAGTAGTATTCGAACAGCGATCCATTCGAGTAATCGCGCTGGATCAGCCGCCCGCTCGGCGTGTAGTAATGGGCGATGGTCAATGTCAACGCTCCGCCGCCCGACATGATCGGGAAGATGCGCTGGACGAGCCCTTTGCCGAAGGACGATTCGCCGATGATCAGTCCACGGTCATGATCCTGAATAGCCCCGGAAACGATCTCGGATGCGGAAGCGGTCCGTCGGTCGGTCAGGACCACTAGCGGGAAATTTTCGGACGCGCCCATCTCGGCGATCGCATCCTGATCGAATCCACGGCCCGGCCGCCCGCGTACGGAGACTATAGTCTGCCCGCGCTGCAATAGTCTGTCGCAGACGCGGATGGCCTGGTCCAGATAGCCCCCGCCGTTGCCGCGCAGGTCGAGGATGAAGCTTTCAGCGCCTTTCTCGCGCAATTCCGCCATCGCGCTGGTCAACTCCTCGTTGGTCGTCGATTGAAAGTTGCGCGTCAGGCCGATATATCCGACGCCGGGTTTGACTATGTAATAATTCGGGATCGACGGGTATGCGATGGCGTCGCGTATGATGGTCGTAGTGATCGGTTCGGGGACCCCGGGCCGTTTCACCGAGATCGTGACCTCTGTGCCGCGCGGGCCCAGCAGCAGGTTGCGCACGCGATCCGAACTCCAGGAACTGGTGTCCTCGCCGTTGACCGCGACGATGTGATCGCCGTAACGCAGTCCGGCGCGCGCCGCGGGGCTGCGCTTGAAAGGCTCCAGGATGTAAGTGACGCGATTACGGACGCCGATTCCCGCGCCTATCCCGTAATACTCGCTGCGCTGTTTCTCATTGAATTCCTTGAACGTCTTCCTGTCCATGTAATCCGAGTGCGGATCGAGGCTCTTGAGCATCCCCTGGATGGCGGCTTTGGTGAGGGTTTCGTTATCGAATTCGACCACATAATTCTGGCGAACGATCTCGAGCGCCTTCTGATAATCGTCCGACAACTTCGCCTGCGCCTGGGAATTCTGCGCCGAAGCGAAAGGCGCCAAAGCGATTCCGCCGATCGCGACGATCGCCGCGAAGACGAAGATCAAAACTTTTTGTTGCCCTATTTTCACTATATGCTCCCTTCCCACACGCCTTCCCGGCATGCCGGTTCTGAATTTACGTCCCCTCATCAACTTTACTCAATTCAATACCAATAATAATGAGGGTCATGGACCGCGTCCTTTGCTAACAATCCCGCATGATTACCTCATAGTAGCTACGCGTCGCCGATAGTCAAGTCGGGCGGCGCCGGCGGATGCGGTGAAATTTTGTTTGCGCCATATGAATTTAGGGTTTCCTTTTTGGCCTGGCATGTGTAAAACTGCGTTCCCCGCCCTGAATTGTCGCGCCGTGAGACATCGCGATTCTTATCTGCAAGGGAAGTACGGCGAGCCGCCCCATTTTAATAGTTTTATTCGTTTGAGAATGCGGAATAGATACCTTCAAATATTCATAGCCGCGCTGGTAATTTTGTCGCTGGGACGTCCGGTCCCGGCGCAGAAGACCGCGCAGGCGTCGGATCAGACAACCGATCCGGCGGCCGTCGGGATGTCTGCGGCGGCTCTCGCCAACATGGACGAGATCATCAACGCCGAAATCGCGAAGAAGCAACTGCCCGGCGCCGTCGTCGTCGCCGGGCGTAAGGGGAAGGTAGTCTGGCGGCGGGCTTACGGCAATCGCGCCGTAGAGCCGGCCCCGGAACGGATGACCGCCGATACGATCTTCGATATGGCCTCGCTTACCAAGGTCGTGGCCACGGCGACCTCGATGATGATTCTGGTCGAACGCGGACTGGTTCGACTCGGCGACCCGGTCTCGCGCTACATTCCGGAATTCGGCGAGATGGGCAAGAGAAGCGTCACGGTCGAACAACTGCTCACTCACCGGTCAGGATTGATTCCTGACAACGATATCAGGGATTACGAGCAGGGGCCGGAGGAGGCCATGCGGAACATATGGAAACTCGCGCCTCTGGCCGAACCCGGATCGAAATTCATCTACTCCGACGTCAATTACATCGTCCTGGCCGAATTGGTGAAGCGTTTGAGCGGCAAACCCATCGACCAGTTCGCGGCCGAAAACATTTATCGACCGCTGGGGATGAAAGACACCGGCTACAAACCGGACGCGAGTTTAATATCGCGCATCGCTCCGACTGAAAAACGTGGCGACAAATGGATGCGCGGCGAGGTTCACGATCCGCGAGCATTCCTGCTCGGCGGAGTCGCGGGGCATGCCGGATTGTTTTCGACCGCGGACGACCTGGCGATCTTTTGCCGGATGATTTTGAATCAGGGCGAGTTTAATGGCGCGCGCATATTGAGCCCGATGGGAGTGGCGCGAATGACCGAGGCGCGTACCAGTGGCGGGAACGCGGTCGACGGCATGGCGCGCGGCATCGGGTGGGACGTCTCCACCGGCTATTCGGCCAATCGCGGCGATCTGTTTCCGATCGGCGGCTTCGGCCACACCGGCTTTACCGGAACCAGCTTATGGCTGGACCCGTCGAGCGACACATTCGTGATTTTTCTGAGCAATCGCGTCCACCCGAGACTGGATCCGAAGAAACCCGCGAATGTCAATTCGCTGCGCGGAAGAGTGGCGTCGGTTGTAGCGGCTTCGGTTATTGAAAAAACTATAAGTCATATAAGTCATATAAGTCATATAAGTCATATAAGTCCTGTATCATCAGACGTAAAAAATGGTATCGATGTCCTCAAACGCGACGGCTTCGCGTTGCTCAAAGACAAGCGCGTCGGCCTGATCACCAATCACACGGGCCGCGACCGCGAGGGGAACAGCACGATCGACCTGCTGTACAAGGCGCCAGGCGTAAAGCTTGTGGCGCTCTTTTCGCCCGAGCACGGCATTCGCGGCGCGCTCGACCAGCCGAATATCTCGAACTCGACCGACGAAAAGACGGGGCTGCCGATCTACAGCCTCTACGGCGAGGCGAAAGCGCCGATGGACGAGGCTCTCAAAGATATTGATACACTCGTCTTCGACATTCAGGATGTAGGCGCGAGATTTTACACTTACATTTCCACTTTAGGGCTGGCGCTGGAGGCGGCGGCGAAGAACAGGAAGTCCTTCGTCGTGCTCGACCGCGTCAATCCGATCAACGGCCAGAACGTGGAAGGCCCGTTGGCCGACCCCGACAAACTCTCCTTTACTGCCCACCATCCGATCCCCATTCGCCACGGAATGACCGTCGGCGAACTTGCCCAACTCTTCAACAAGGAGCGGAACATCAACGCCGATCTACACGTTGTGCGCGTGGAAGACTGGCGGCGCTCGCAATGGTTCGATTCGACGGGACTTGTGTGGATCAACCCCTCGCCGAACATGCGCAGTTTGACGGAAGCCACCTTATATCCCGGCGTCTGTCTGCTGGAACCAACCAACGTCTCAGTGGGGCGCGGCGCCGACACGCCGTTTGAAATAATCGGCGCGCCATGGATCGACGGCCGCAAACTCGCCGAGGCCTTGAATAGCGCGAAACTCCCGGGCGTCCGCTTCGCCCCCATACGCTTCATCCCCAAATCCAGTGTTCACAAGGGCGTCGAATGTGGCGGCGTCAACATCATCATCACTAACCGCGATCTCTTCGAGCCGGTCATTACGGGGCTCGAAATGGCCGCGCAGTTGAAAAAACTCTTCCCCAGAGATTTCTTGATAGAGAGGTTCAACCGTCTGCTCGCAAACCAGAAAGTCTTCGACGCCTTCCGTCAAGGCTCGGACGCGCGCGCCATGCGCCAGGTCTGGGAGCCGGAACTCGACGCTTTTCGGGCGATCAGAAATAAATATCTGTTGTACTGAGAAGTTCACCAACTATCAAACTTGATGAAAAGAGTTATCGCAATAATCTGTTTATATGTGCTGGCGCTGTTGTGCGCGCTGCTGCCCCTTCAGCAGACTGACGCGCCAACCTCTCAACTGACTTCGCAGAAAGCGCCGGTTTTCGCGGTCCCCGGACCGGCGTTGACGCCGGCGCCGCGCCCTGAGACGGGCGAAGCGCGAGGGCTGTGGGTCGTGCGAACGACGATGGAGACTCCTGACTCCGTTCACGACCTGGTGCGACGGGCCAGAGAGAACGGCTTCACCGACCTCCTGGTCCAGGTGCGTGGCCGCGGCGACGCCTATTACGACTCCACACTCGAGCCTCGCGCCGAGGCGCTCAACCGGCAGCCGGCCGATTTCGACCCGCTGGCCATGGTGATCAGCGAGGCGCATCAATACGGGATCAAAGTCCATGCCTGGATCAACATCTATCTGGTCGCGGACCTCGATTCGCTGCCGGTATCGAAAGACCACTCGATTTACAAACATCCGGAATGGCTGATGGTCCCGCGCGGAATCGGCGCCGAGCTTTATGACGTCCGGCCGGACGATAACGCGTACCTCGACCGCATCATCCGGTTCTCGCGCGTCAATAGCCGCGAACTCGAAGGGTTGTTCGTCTCGCCCGCGAATCCGGGCGTTCAGGACAATCTCTTCAACATCTGGATGGATATCGCCAAACGTTATGAAGTCGATGGCCTGCATTTCGATTACGTGCGCTATCCGAATCCCCAATACGATTACAGCCGAGTTTCCATCGATCGCTTCCGCCAGGAGATGGACAAAAAACTGGCGCGCCGTGATCGTCTGATTCTCGCGGAACGGTTCCGGCAGGACCCGCTCTTTTATGTAAAGAGATTTCCGGAAGCCTACGCCGAGTTCCAGCGCGAGCAGGTCACCGAACTGGTCGAGCGAATCTACAGAGGCGTCAAGAGCGTAAAGCCGGACGCCGTCATCTCGGCGGCGGTCTTCGCCAACGAGGAGGACGCCGAGCGCTCCCGCTTCCAGGATTGGAAAACATGGCTGCGTGACGGCGCCCTCGACGTCGTCTGCCCGATGGCTTACACGCCCGACACCGAAGCTTTCAAGAGACAGGTCCTCAACGCGCTGAGCCTCGCTTCGGGTAAGCGCGTCTGGGGCGGCATCGGCGCCCATAAACAAACCGCCGAAAGCGCCGTCGAAAAGATTCGAGTGGCCCGTGAATTGGGCGCGCAGGGCTTCATCCTGTTTTCCTATGATAGCTCCATAAAAGTTTCAGACGTCAATCCACAGGGAGACTATCTCGAGAAAGTGCGCGACGGCTTGAGGGAAGCTTCGAGATTGTCCATGACGCAATAGCCGCGAAGTACTCCCGACGGAATTTTTGAAACTCCGCATTCAGGCGCGAGTC
This sequence comes from Blastocatellia bacterium, assembly GCA_036274535.1. Lineage (GTDB taxonomy): Bacteria > Acidobacteriota > Blastocatellia > RBC074 > RBC074 > JAJVID01. The sequence continues at coordinate 4 of DASUFM010000894.1, read as the reverse complement.
AGCG
>DASUFM010000893.1:0-7862 GCA_036274535.1 Blastocatellia bacterium | reverse complement strand
CAACTATATCCTTCACGGAGAGCGCCGCGTGGAAATCCCTACCTTCAAAGTCGGACGCGAAATGCGGGCAACGATTCCCAACTGGCAACTGCTGCTCAGCTCGCGCGGCCCGCTGCTGGGCGGAAGATCCACAATCAACGTTGGAGGCCGGATTCCCGTGGAGGTCAGCATCGACATGAGCCTGGACGAACCGGGCATTGCCGTCGGGGCTCAGGCGCATTGGGCCCCGAAGCCGAGCCTCAGGCTGAGCGCCTTTGGCCGCGCCTCGTTTAGCGAGAGCGAAGGCGCTGGCGGCTTAGGCGGTATTGAGGCGCAGTACAACATTACTCCCCTGGTGGGGATCAGCGCCAGGTTAAGCTATCGCAAAAAAGACCTGTTGACTCAACCAGAGGGCGCGGCGGAAGGACTCGAGGGGCGAGCGGCCCTGACCTTCGACTTCTAATTGACAAAACTTCCGACAAAAATGGTGAAAGCTTATGCCTGTTCAAACCGGGGCACGTCAAGAAAAGCGAGCAAACAAAACAAGCAGAGTCGCGTACGAGAATTCGAGCCAGGGTATCGCTGCGCCTCACTTAATTGCTTCGTCCGGACCGCAATCCGCAATTATGGGATTGCAACGAGCGGCAGGCAACCGAGCGGTCGATAAGGTCATTCAGCCCAAGCTGGCTATCAGCAGACCCGGGGACCATTTTGAGCAGGAGGCCGATCGCGCAGCGGAACAGGTGATGAGTATGCCGGCCCCGCGAGAAGCGCCGGTAACTCCGGCCGCCGGCCATCTCCGGACCAGCCTGGTCCAGCGCAGGTGCAAGGAGTGTGAAGATGAATTACAGCGGAAGCCGAAATCTGCCGGCGACGAGAGAGCCGTTCAAACCGGGGAAGGCGCAGGGGAGGCCTTTGAGGTTAGTCGAACTACGCAATCGCAGATCGACACGCTTCGAGGCGGCGGTCAGCCAATGACGGAGGCGGCGCGCGCCTTTTTTGAGCCTCGCTTCGGCCACGACTTCAGTGATGTGCGTGTGCATAACAGCGGAACAGCGGCGGCATTGGCGCAGTCGGTCAATGCGAGAGCTTTTACTGTTGGGCGAGATATAGTTTTTGACAGTGGCCAGTACGCTCCACACACAGACGAGGGACGCCGTCTGCTGGCGCACGAATTGGCGCATACGATACAGCAGAGCGGCGCCAGCCATGTCACGCCCAATAAAAAAGACGCTACAAAATCCGTAGCTGCGGCTAAGCCAAACGCAGATCCCGGGACGAATGTAACAGTCGGGAGAGGCCAGGCAGGCCAGGTGGGATTGATCGCGTCGCAGTCTGGTGGAGGGGCGCAAGTGGCCCGCCAAAAGAATCCTGCGCCGGCGGGACCACAAGGTTGGGCCGGTTGCGATCAGGATGAAGTCAATAATCTGAATTCGGAACTGGCCCAGGCGAACGACTGGGTCAAGGGCGCGATCGGCGATCTGCAGGCGAAGGAAATTCCTACTCACACGAAACGGGCCCTGAGCCGCTATCTGACCGCTGATGACGCCAAGGTGAAGAGCGTTATTTTACCAAACCTGAAAGCCATCCTGGCTGACCTGGCTATAGGGAGCGCCAACTTCCGTTGCCAGACAAAACAACAATGCAACGCTCTTTTTCCTAATGGGGCGAATGCGTATTCCGGGAATCCGATCACTCTCTGTCCAGGATATTTTGAAAAAGGAGAACTTGATCGAGTCACAACCCTGGTTCACGAATCCGGCCATAATGCGGGGCTAATGGGTAACGTAGTCCAATGGCAGTGGCCGTTCCCCGGCCTGAACGAAAAAGAGAGGCTGGGAAATACAGAGTCATACGCGGCCTTTGTACGGAGTAACAAATATCCTTCAACGGCGCCGTTTGAAATTCCCAGCGGGATCTCTGTTGGGGCCGGCGCAATTTTCCCCGGCGCCGGTCTATCTCCACGATTCCTGGTTCGAGCGCAATATGACGCCGTGCTCAAGCGCCGAATCTTTCACTTTATGGATCTTCACCTGGGGGAGAGTGTGAGTGTTGATACCTCCGGTTCAATTCTCGGCAGTCTTTCATTGGGCGCGCGCTCGTTCGCGCCGTTGTCTCTGACTGGGGTCCCGGTCTTTCTGGATCTGCGAGCGGGAGGAGTGATCGGGAGCGTCAGTAAAGCCGATGAGCAATATCCTCAAGTGTTGAAGAATACGGAGCTCAATGTGCTTGGTCCATCATTCGAAGCCGGCCTGGGAATTAGTAGCGGGCGCCTCGGCGCAAGCGTCAGTTATCTACATATTTTCAATTTCCTGAAGCGCAATCCGGATGTTGACGCCGTTCTGGTCAGTGGAGAAATCCGATTCTTCTAAGGCGGGGATTGAATCACATATTGTGAGTATTCATGTTCCATGATCTCGACAAAACGATAGAGAAGATTCTTGATGATGGCGGCGCGCCTGCCGAGTTGAAGGCGGCTCAGGTGAGCTTCATCACGCCGGACAAAAATTTCACGCTCAACGGGCCGACGGTCAATCTGTTTCTCTACGAGGTCAAAGAGAATCGCGATCTGCGCGACCCGACGCCGATCATCGAAAAGATCAATGGCGGTTTCATCCGCAAAGAGCCGCCGTTGCGCGTCGATTGTTCTTACATAGTCACGGCCTGGTCGAACGCCGTGGGGGACGCGAGGGTCGTCGAAGAGCATCGGCTGCTGGCGCAGGCTCTGTTATGGCTCACCCGTTTTCCGACGGTCCCCGCGGACAAATTGCATGGAAGTCTGGCCAATCAGATCTATCCGCCGCCGACGATGGTCGCGCAGATGGACCCGAACAAGAGCGCCGGGGATTTCTGGTTTGCGTTGGGCATTCCGCCGCGGCCGGCTTTCTACCTGGTCGTGACGATCGCGATGGATCTTGGCCTCGCAATAGAAGGGCCGCTTGTGACTACCAGATTCACGAAGGTCGAGGCCGGGACCGGCGGCGATGAAGAGCAGTGGATACAGATCGGCGGCAGAGTGGCGACCGCCGGCGGCGTGGGAATTCCCGACGCGCTGGTGGACATGCCGGACGCCGGGCTGCGCGCCCGGTCCGACGCCGATGGGCGTTATTCATTTGTGCGAGCGCCATTGGGAGCGCACAACATACGTGTCGTAGCGACAGGGTTTCAGCCGAAGACACAGCCATTGACCGTGCCGGGCAAGCCTGAAGATTACGACGTGACCTTGATTCCGCTCTAAGCCGGAGCGGCTTTAACCGCAGGAGGCGGCAACATGGCATTTACGGCAACCAATAAAGCCCCGGGCGTATACATTGACGAAATACAGGTTCCGGGCGCAATCGCAGGCGTCAGCACGAGCATCGCCGCATTCGTAGGGCCTGCGCGGCGAGGGCCCATGAACAAAGCTGTATTCCTGACCAGTTGGACTCAATTCGTCAACCAGTTCGGTCCTCAGGATCCCCAGGACCCCCAGGGGCCCTTCATTATCGATCCGCAGGTCTGGGTTGCCCACGCCGTGCGCGGGTTCTTCGATAACGGAGGGCCCGGCTGCTATTTCGTACGGGTCGGAACCGGAGTTCAGGCGTCTCTTGCATTGGCTGATCGCTCAGCGGCGGGACGCGACACGCTCGTCGTCAAGGCGAAACAGGAAGGCGCTGCCGGAAACAGCATTCAGGTCGAAGTTCAAAACGCAAACATAATCGCTTCGGTCGCGGCCGTGCGTGAAGAGATTACGCTGGTGTCGGCTTCGAATAAACAGGCGACGGCCGCCAATGACGCGGACGCGGCGAAGTTTCGCCCCGGCGATATCGTTTTTTTGTCTGAAGGGGCGAATAACGACCGGGTGACGGTTGATCGCGTCACCGGCGCGACGATCACGCTCCGAGAGACTTTAACGCATGCCTACACACCGGCCGGGACTTTGCGCATCGCCGATCTCAATCCGGGGCAGCGTCGTATTCGCCTTGCCGATACTACCGGCATCGAAGCGGGTTCCTATGTCAGTCTTACCGCCGGAGCGACCACCGAAGGACAAGTCGTTCAATCCGTGGAAAGAGCCAACAACTCGATCATTCTGGGTCGCGGGTTGACGAATCTATTCTCGATGGCCGCCGCCGATCCCGCGGTGAACCTGTCGACTCTGGAATTCACTCTCATCCTTCAGACTCCCGGCGTCGAGGCCTACCCGAACCTTTCGATGGATCCGCGACACAGCCGCTTCTTTGCGAATATCGTGAATTCCCAATTTGTCGATGTCGCGCTCGTCGATCCGCCCAATCCGACAACGCCGCCGGATAACCTCCCGGCGCCGCTTGGGGCCACGCCGCTGGCCAACGGCGTGAATGACGACCTCGCTCAATTGCGATCTCCAGCCTTTGCGCCGCGCTTCCGCGCCGGAATTGACGCGCTGGAACGGGTTGATAACGTGAGCATCCTCTGTGTGCCCGACCGCACGGATCAGGACATTCAGGCTTATATGATCGCGCATTGCGAAAAGATGCAGGATCGGTTCGCCATCCTGGATCCGGGACGAAATATAGATCCGACAGGCGCCCAGACGCAGCGCGATCTGCTCAACTCCGACGGCGGATATGCGGCGCTTTACTATCCTCGGATCGTCATTCCCGACCCGCTCGGCAATGGGCGCGTGACGATTCCGCCTTCGGGACACGTCGCCGGACTCTATGCGCGCACGGACAATGATCGCGGCGTTTTCAAAGCGCCGGCCAACGACACTTTGCGCGGAGTGGTGGACCTCGAAAGGACGTTGACCGACGGCGAGCAGGGGCCGCTCAACGAAATCGGCGTCAACGTCATCCGTTTTTTCACCGGCCGCGGAATTCGCGTGTGGGGCGCTCGCACGATCTCGACGAGCGTGCAATGGCGTTACGTCAATGTGCGCCGGCTGCTGCTTTTCATAGAAGAGTCGATTCAGGAAGGCACTCAATTCGCCGTTTTCGAACCGAACAATATAGAGTTGTGGGGCAAGGTCAAACGTCAGGTCACGGATTTTCTGACGAGGCTGTGGAGCGAAGGAGCTCTATTCGGCGCGACTGCGGACGACGCTTTCAGCGTCCGTATTGATGAAGACTTGAATCCGCCCAGCGTGCGGCAATTGGGGCAGCTCATCATCGAAGTCAAACTGTTCCCGACGACTCCGGCTGAATTCGTCGTCTTCCGCATCATTCAACAACCGGGCGGTCCGGTCGTGCAGGAATAGACAGATAAGTTAACTCAGCAAACTTCCAGAGGAGACAACAATTATGCCGAATGCGACGCGTGTCGATCCCTATCGCAATTTCAATTTCCTGGTCGAAATTCAGGGCATTACGCAGGCCGGTTTTACAGACTGTTCCGGCTTCGGCGCGAGCAATGATCCGATCGAATACCGCGAAGGCGGTCACGTGACCAGCCCTCGCAAACTGCCGGGCATGACCAAATATACCAACATCACTCTGAAGTGGGGCCTGACCGATTCGCGGGAGCTGTATGACTGGTTCCGCGACGTGGTCAACGGCAAGATCGAGCGGAAGAACGGCAGCATCATCGTGCGCGATCTGGACGGAACACCGAAAGTGCGTTGGAACTTTTACAACGCATGGCCGACCAAATTCGACCATCCCGACTTCAGCGCCAAGAGCAACGACGTCGCTATCGAGACGCTGGAACTGGTGGTCGAAATGATAGAGAGGGCATAAACCATGATCCAGACGGAATATGAATTCAAATTACCGATCGGGTATCAGGACGAAGAGGGAACGCTGCACCGCGACGGGACGATGCGCCTGGCGACGGCGGCCGATGAAATCCTCCCGCTCAAAGACCCGCGCGTGCAGTCCAATCAGGCATATCTGATCGTCATTCTGCTTTCGCGCGTCATCACGCGGCTGGGCGGCGTGTCGCACATCAACCCGAAAGTGATAGAGGGGCTTTACGCGGCAGACCTGGCTTACCTGCAGGAGTTTTACAACCAGATCAACCGCAGCGGCCAGGCGTCCGTCACCGCCGCGTGCCCACAATGCGCGCACTCTTTTCATGTCGAGTTGAACGGCGTGGGGGGGTATTAGGCTATCCCCTCAACGCGCTCTACGAGGAGATAGCCTTTATCGCATATCACTTTCACTGGCAGCCCGACGCGGTGATGAATCTGGAACACACCGAGCGCCGGCGCTGGGTGGAAGAGATTTCTTCCATCAATCGTCGCTTGAATGAGGACGCCGCTTGAATGAGGGCGCCGCTTGACGGCCGCGATCAGGCGCGAAACAGACGCGATGAAGAACATACTGCAAAAGTTGACTCCGGGAGAACGGCGAAAACGATCGGCCGCGCCGCATAACCGCTGGCTCGGCTGGGCGCAATCGCTGGCCGGCCGGCATGCGCGCGTCGCGGAGTCCCGCCGAGGGTTGTCGCTGACGTTTTTGCGACCGGCGGCGCCGCTGCTGTTCAACTGCGAGCGATGGACACGAGCCGCATGGGCAATCTCCCCGCAGATCAATCTATCAATCAGCCCTGTTCTTCGGTCTCTTCAGCCGATCGGAGGGGATGAATCAACAGACAGGCAAATGCCTGAGCGGCAAAGAACCACGTTGTTATCCGGATTCAACGCAGACTCGGGCGGCAAAACGATTGCCGGGAGACGGGGCGAGCCGTCCCCAATCGGCGCCGTTGAACAAATTATCCGGCAGTCGCCGCTGCAGAGGGTCTTTGTTCGCGCAATGGACGAAGAATCGGGCGGGGCGGCGGCGGCATATCGCATTCAACGCGAAACTCTGCTGATCGAGCGAAGCTTGCGGATGACACGGCGAGTCGTTGACGAGCGCCTGCGAGTGGAAGAGCCGGCGCGGCGCACGCTCGTCGCGCGCGAGTCGCGCAGCGCGCCTCGTACTACGGCCGCGGTTCGGGAAACAGCGATGCAATCGCCGCGGGGGGCGCTGGTCGGAGCGCGGGGAATGATGCAGGCGGCGGCTCCTCCTATCGATATCGAACAGTTGACAGACCGCGTGGTGCGCAACATTGACAGCCGGATCATCGCGCATCGAGAACGGATGGGAAAGCTTTTTTAGTCATCGAGGAGAATCAATGGGACTGGCCAAAGTTACGATTACCGCCTTCCGTAAAGGCGGCCCGGAGATATTCACCGCCCTGTTCAACCCGGAAGAGTACACGCTCAACCAGGACAACAACTTCGCGGTACAGGGCATTCCCGGGCTGTCCGGTCCTGTAGTGCAGTTCGTCAACGGCAACCTGCGAACGCTCGAGATGGAATTGCTCTTTGACACCTGGGACACGCCGACGCTTCCCAAGAAGGACGTCCGCACGGAATTCACGGACAGGTTTTTGAAACTGATGGAAATCGACTCCGATCTGCATGCGCCGCCACTGTTGCTGGTCTCATGGACGTCGTTGCAATTCCGCTGTGTGCTGGCGCGAGCAAATCAGAAGTTCACGATGTTTGATACGGAGGGAAGGCCGGTGCGGGCGCGCCTGACCTGTACGTTCAACGAAGTGATAGACCCTGAGCAGGAAGCCAAAAGGCTTAATCTGCAGACTGCGGACTTCAGCAAAGCGCATGTCGTGACGCTGGGCGAAAATCTGAATACGATCGCCAATTTTTATTACGAGGACCCGAAGAAGTGGCGGCCCATCGCCGTCGCCAACGGGATTGACGATCCGCGCGCGATTTTCACCGGCCAGTCGCTGCTCATTCCGTCATTGCCGTTCATAGATCCGCAAAGCAGGGAGGTCGTGAGCTGATGGTATTGCCGCACGCAAAATATGCGCCGGATTATCGCATCACGATCGACGACGACGCGATTCCTCCGGCGATGCGCGCCTCGGTCATGCGAATCAGCTACCAGGACGGAATCGAAGGCGCGGATCGCGTC
>DASUFM010000892.1:0-4123 GCA_036274535.1 Blastocatellia bacterium | reverse complement strand
TCCCGCAATAAACGTGGCGTTGTGACTGAATGCGCGCAACGCCGAGACCGCCGGCATGAATTCGAGCGGGACGATGCGCGGCGTCATCGCCTCAATGGCCGGACGATGTACCGCGTTGCAGGCGGCGAATAGCGAGGCCATCAGAATCAGCGCCCACAGGCGCGGCTGCGGTAGAAGCGAATTTAAGACGAGAGCGCCGCACAGAACCGCCATCAGCGCCTCGGCCAGCATAACCAGCCGCCGCCGGTCAAAGTAATCGGCCATGGCGCCGCCGACAAAGGCCATCAGGAACATCGGAACAAACTCGGCCACGCCCAGCATGCCAACCGCAAAGGTCGATTTTGTAAGCCGGTATACCTGCCAGGGCAGGACAACGTAGCTGATGGCCGAGCCGAACGCCGAGACAAACTGCCCGGTGTAAAGCAGCCGATAATCGCGCGAAGCCCTGAGCGGAGTCACATCCATCGTCATCGCGCTCAGGATTCGCCGCCAAGGCCCTGTCTTTTGCCGTATCAAATTCACGGGTCAGATTGCGGTAGCCCCGCCGTCAATGACGAACACCTGCCCGGTGACGAACGAGGATTCGTCCGAAGCCAGGTACAACGCCATGCCGCCGACTTCGTCAGGCCTCCCGACGCGCGGGATCGGCTGTTTGGTTTCGAGCTGTTTGACGTAGTTTTCGTTCTTCCAGAAATACTCGCTGAAATCAGTCTCGATCAGTCCGGGCGCGATGGCGTTGACGCGAATGTTGTGGCGGCCGAATTCCGCGGCCCAGTTGCGCGTCATCATAATCAGCGCGGCCTTGGTGGCGCTGTAAAGCAAGCCCCCCGGTTGCGGTCGCAACCCGGCTATTGAGGCTATGTTGATGATCGATCCGCCCGATTTGCGCTCGATCATCTTCGGCGCGGTCAGCCGGATCAGCCGCAGCGCCGAGACGACGTTGACCTCAAACATCTTCGCGAACATTTCGTCGGTCACATCCAGCGCCGGCCCCTGCCCGATGTTGGTCGCGCTGTTGTTGACCAGAATGTCCACGGGGCCGAAGACCTTCTCGGTCTCGACGATCAGGTTTTGCAACTGGTCGGCGCGCCCGACGTGGCATTCGACCGGATGGATTTTGCCGGGCAGCGAAGAAAACTCCTGCGCCGCCGCCTGTAAGTTTTCCATCTTGCGGCTGGCGATGACGACGTTCGCGCCCGCCCCGGCCAGACGTTGCGTGATGGCTTTGCCTATGCCGCGCCCTCCGCCGGTGACGACTGCGACTTTGCCTTGCAGATTTGAACTCATTGTTGGTGATTCTCCTTAATAGGACATATAGGACATATAGGACAAGAACCCATATGTCCTATATGTCCTATATGTCTTATACTGTGATCATGATTCATGACAAACTCTACATCAACGGCCAATGGGTAAAACCCCACGGCGCGGGAATGATCGATGTCATTAACTCCACAACCGAAGAGGTGATGGGCAGCGTGCCCGAAGGCTCTTCGGAAGACGTCAACGCCGCCGTCGCCGCCGCGAAAGCGGCGTTCGAGAAATGGGCGACGACGCCGCCCGAAGAGCGCGCCAGGCGGCTGCAACTGATCTCCGACCGTTTGAACATGCGCAAAGACGAGATCGCCGCGATCATCGCCAGCGAAGTCGGAATGCCGCTGCCGCTCGCGACCGCGGTGCAGGCGGGGATGCCGGCGGCGGTGATGGGTTCGTATGCGAAGCTGCTCGGCGAGTTTAAATTTGAAGAGCAGATAGGCGCCGCGGTGGTGGTCAAAGAGCCCGTCGGAGTTGTCGGATGCATCACGCCGTGGAACTTTCCGCTGCATCAGGCCGTCTGCAAAGTCGCGCCCGCGCTGGCCGCCGGCTGCGCGATCGTTTTGAAACCGAGCGAAGTCGCTCCGCTCACCGCATTCATCCTCGCGGAAATCTGCGACGACGCGGGATTGCCGGCCGGCGTTTTCAATCTGGTTACGGGTTACGGCCCGGTCGCCGGCGAGGCGATAGCCTTGCACCCCGACGTAGACATGGTTTCATTCACCGGTTCGACGCGCGCGGGCAAACGCGTCAGCGAGTTGGCGGCGAAAACCGTCAAACGCGTCGCGCTCGAACTCGGCGGCAAATCGGCGAACATTATTCTGGACGACGCCGACTTCGAGAGGGCGGTCAAAAGCGGCGTCGGCAATTGTTATTTCAATTCCGGGCAAACCTGCTCGGCGTTGACGCGTATGCTTGCGCCCCGCTCGCGTTACGAGGAGGCGGTGGCGATCGCGAAGAAGGCCGCCGAGAGTTTCACCGTCGGGGACCCGCGAGAAGGCAAGGCGAAACTCGGCCCGCTGGTCTCCGCCGCACAGCGCGAACGCGTAGTCGCCTATATCAAAAAAGGCGTTGAAGAAGGCGCCGAACTCGTTACCGGCGGCCCTGAAATGCCCGAGGGAATCACGAAAGGTTATTTCGTGCGCCCGACCGTCTTCGCCAACGTCGATAACAAGATGAGCATCGCGCAGGAAGAGATCTTCGGCCCGGTGCTTTCGATCATTCCATACAAAGATGAAGACGACGCTGTGCGGATCGCCAACGACACCATATACGGCCTGGCCGGAGGCGTCTGGTCCGGCGATCCGGAACGCGCCAAACGCGTGGCGCGCCGTCTGCGCACGGGCCAGGTCGAAATCAACGGCGGCAAATTCAACCCGCTGGCGCCATTCGGCGGATACAAACAATCGGGCAACGGCCGCGAACTCGGCAAGTACGGTCTGGAAGAATATCTGGAAGTGAAGGCGATGTTGACCTGATGGATTGCCACGGAGACACAGAGATGCAAAGAGAGGGGGAGACAAGGAGACAGGGAGACAAGGAGATAGGACGTTTTTCTCCCCGTCTCCTTGTCTCCTTGTCTTTCTGTCTCCGTGGCTCTGTGGCTATTCACAAGATCTCGCGAACGTCGCCTGAGCGGCGCGTCACGCGCTGCAGGTCGAGGTATTCGAGCAATGGGATCGCATACTTGCGCGTGAGGCCAGTCAAATCCTTGAAGGCGTTTACGTCCATCTTCGGGCCATGTTCGGCTTTGAATTTCCGCAGCGTCAGGCGCAGACCATCGATCGCGCCGCGGTGAAAGATCAGACCGGCGACGCGGACCAGTTCGCCGCTGTTGATCAACATCTGCGCGAACCTTTGCGCGCGGGCTGCGTCGACGCCGGTTTGCGCGGCCGTTCGCGCGATCGCTTCTTCGAGCGCCATCGGCTGCAAGCCTGCTTCGGCGAAGAGCGCCGCCAGGCGGTCTTTCGCCGCCTGTTCTTCCGCCGAAAGCGCCACGCGATGCGACGAAAGCCTCAGCAGATCTTTTTCGGCCACCACCTCATTACGTTCGACCAGATTCCCGATCACGGCGCGGAAAATGTCCGGCGACAGACGCGCGAAGATTTTTTCGCGTATCTCTTCGCGCCCCATTCCCGATTCCAGCGGCGATTTACGATGGAACTCCTTGAGAGTCGCCCGCACTCGTCCGGCCAGTTCCTCAAACGCCGCGCGGGCGACGAGCGGCGTCAGGGCGGTTTTCGGATTTTGCGCGGCGGTCACGGCGCGGCGAGATTTCGTAATCGCCTCGGCGGCGCGCCTGATCACTTCGTCGGAAGAGCCGCCGCGCGCGGCGATCTCGTCATGATCCATTCCGCGCTCGCCCGCCATCTCTACCAGCAGGGCGATCCGTTCGACCTCGTCCGCCGCCTCCAGCTTTTCGAGCCATGCGGCGGACTGCGCCGCCTCGCGCAAACGATGCTTTCGCGGCAGCGAGTCAATAACCACGCCGCCGCCGATCGTGACCATCGGCGAGTAAGCGCGGAGGATGAAATGATCTCCGGGCAGCGCCACCGTCGGCGTCTCCAACCGCAATTGCGCGAAACACGACGCGCCCGGCGCCAACTCCGCCGCCTGCCCCGGAGGCCCCAGGAGAACGACTCGCGCCAGTACCTCAGCCGCGCCGATGTGCAATCGCACTCGCGACCGGGAGCGCAAGCTTCGCGGCGCGGACTTGAGCAATCGCAACCGCGCGTCCAGCATCGAACTCGCCCGCAACCTGCCGGCAGGCGCGAGCGTCTGCCCGCGCTCGACCTCGGCCAGATCTATC
>DASUFM010000891.1:0-3221 GCA_036274535.1 Blastocatellia bacterium | reverse complement strand
CAATGCTCAGAGCAGACGACGCCCTGAGCAGGCCTGGACAGCCCAATGAATACGGCTATTCTGTATGATTGCAAGAACGACCCGGCGATAAATCCGCGCCCGGCTGCGGCGCTGCCCTTGCCGAACAGGCGCAAAGACACGCTCGATCAGCCTCAACCTCCGATACCCTGACGAGGAGCTGGTAATGATTTGTCTTAACATGAGTCAAATACTCCAACTCCACATTTTTGTCAACAAAAAAAATGCGCAGGTCATGTCGAGTGACATGACCTGCGCATACTGCTTACCTATCTGTCTAGACTGATGTCTATGGCCGCTGGCGTCTTTTACTCTGAAATGCGCCCACGCAGGTGGGACAATTTAAATGTGTCCCACCCAGGCAATGATTATTTGCCGTCCTCTACTACGAGGCGCGTTTCGACGCCGTTGGCGCGAATCTCAGGGGCATACATGGCATGGCCTATGACCGGCAGCGCGTGGAACCTGCCGGGAGTTTCGGCGCGTAATTGATAGCGAATCTCCCAGACGCCTTCGGGCAGCTTGTCAATGAAGAGCGCCACCTTGCGGTCGCGCAGTTCCTGATAAACCCACCGCCGCCGCCCGGTGTAATTGGCGTTTTCTTCTGGCGAGAGTTCGCCCGATTCTTCAGAGTCATCGGGAGTTTCAGGATAAGCGGCGAATTTTCGCGTCGCCGCGCCTGACTTCAATTCCCTGGCGTAAAGCGGCGAACCGCTGCGAAGTTCGACGGCTTCGAGGCCCGCGGGCTTGAGGTCTTCGAAGAGCAGGTATTCGTAATTGTTCTTCGCCTCGATTGTGATCACGGTCTCGACGCGCTCACCGCTCCTGACAGTCTCGCCATTGCCCAGCAATTCCCTTTCGTAAACGTAGCCTTTTAGCAGCGTCGGGCGCGCGACCAGTTTGTAGTATTGGCGGCGGACGAAAATTTCATGCCCCGCTTCCGCGACCGGCTCTTCGCGGCTGAAGAATTGCGCCTGCGCCGAAAAATAAATCGGCCCCTGCCCGCTGACGCGCCTGATACGGATGTCGTTCGCGCCGTCGGCCAGCAATGCGCGGCGCAGATTGTGTATCTCGAAGCGGCTCGGAGCGCTGAGCGCGCCGGCCGCTGTTACCTTTTTGGCTGCGATGCGCTGGCCGTTGAAGAGCAGTTCATATTCCAGATCGGAAGCAAGTTCGCCGCTGGCTCGAAGATATTCATTGAGCGCGAGCACGGTGATCGCCGTGTCGCGCGTATTGCTCCATTGCGCGCCGCGCCGGTTCTTGACCAGCCAGTTGGTCGCGGGTTCGATCAACCTGTGTTTAGGTTCTATGGCGAGCAGCGCCCGCAAGGCGAATGCCGTAGCCTCCACGCCTCCATCCGACCATCGCCAGTAGATTCCGTCCTCGCCCCAATGCGCCGTGTTGCCCCCGCTAATCGTTTCCGGCCGGGTCCGGGACGGCGTCGTCTGAATGATCGACGTGTCCGGCGCCGTGTCCATCTTCACGCCGTTCTCAAGATTCCGGACGAGCGTCGCCGCCCGGTCGCGATAGCCGAAATAATGCGCGCTCAGCGCCAGCAGCGCGCGCGTATAGGCGTTGAGCTTTTCACGGTTCGCCCACAGGTTGTCGAAGGCTTTGGATTGAAACGCGCCGGCCTGGCGGCTTTTCGAGGAAGCCTGATAAGCCGCGAGCGCGTGCAGCATCCAGGCCTGTTGATCATAGCTGGCTTCTTCTTCGACGATCTCCTTGTCGAGGAAGTTGACGCCGCGCTCCAGCGCGTCCGTCTTTATTTTGACGCCTGCGTCGCGCGCGAGCGTCATTCCCCAGACCACGTAGGCGGTCATGAAATGATCGCTGTCGCCTTCCTTCCACCAGCCCCAGCCGCCGTCGGAATGCTGAAAGTCATAGAGGCGGTCGAGTCCCCGGATGATCATCCCGTCCAGCAGTTGAAGATTCTTTTTGCCTTTTGGATGAGTTTTATCGGCGTATTCCGGCTCTATGCCGCCGAACATCCTGCTCATAGCGGTCTCGGCGTTGAGATTCAGGTCTTTGAGGGTTTTGGCCGTGATTGCCGCCGGCAGAAAGCGGCTCATCGTTTGCTCGGCGCAGCCGTATGGATAATCGATCAGATAAGGCAAAGCGTCGAGCATTGTCACGGCCATGCTCGGAGTTATTTGAACCGTGAGCCGCGTTGTTTCGTGATCGCGCTCTTTGGGCAGATCGAGTCTGACAGTAATGTCGTCGCCGCGCATTTTGCCGGATCGGGCGAGCAGTTTTTCGACGCCGTGTTCGTGAACGATGAAATCCCGCTCCATCGCGTCGGCATGTTTGTCGCCGCGCGCCGTGACCTTGAGCTTCGCATTGCCCGCCTGTTGCGCCGCGACCGTCCAATCAAGGCGAGCCTCGCTGTTAGCTTTCACTTCGATCGGCTTGCCTTCGGGGAGCGCTCCTGTAACCGTCACGCCCTCCGCTTGCAACGACGGCGTGACGATCATCGCCTGATCGGTGTTGTTGTTGATCACGGCTGAAACCGTGGCCAGATCGCCGGCGACGAAGAAGCGCGGCGCCTGCAAGCGCGCGATCAGCGGCTGCTTTGTACGCGCCGTGGCCGAAGCGACGCCGAATTGATTGCCCTCAGTAGCCACGCGCGCGGTCGCCCTCCAGCGTGTGAGGGATTCGGGGAATTTCACTTTGACGACAGCTTTGCCGTCTTTATCGGTGATGACATCAGGCCGCCAGAAGACCGTTGAGCGGAAATCGCTGCGAACATGCACGGCCGGCTCTTTTCCCTGTGGTAGAACGGAATCGGCCGCCATGACTCCAGGGGTAAGAGCCTCTAGTTGGTCAAGTCTTCTACCGTTCAGTGGCAGATCGGCGATTTCACGTCTAAGAATGACTCCACCCACCGCTTCGGATCTTGGCCTACTACTATACCCGTCATCCGCTTCGCCTGCGCTTGCCAGGTCTAGTCCATTGTGCCCTATGATGAGAGCGAATTTGCCAATAAAAGCCGGCCTTTGCCCTTGCTGTCCGAACTCAGCGGCCCGAACAATTTCGTCCTTGCTCTGCGGCATCAAGGCTCGCTCGTCGACCAATTTCTTATCCGGGCCTTCGACCAGCTTTGCGTAGCTGCGATACTGAAACACGCTCTGTGTATTAACGAGCAACGGCCGCTTCGCGCCGTAGTAAAACTGTCGCGGGTCCGCGGCGTAGTCATTCTGGAT
>DASUFM010000890.1:0-8397 GCA_036274535.1 Blastocatellia bacterium | reverse complement strand
ACAGGAAATGCTGGCGCTCGTCCGAGCGCGATGGAAGCCGTTCGCCTGAAAGTCAAAACTGCCATGATGATGAAACGCTGCGGCAGAGGTCTCGCGGCGTTATTGCTGTTATGGGTCATTAGTTTGCCCGTCGCGTCGGGAGAAGTCGCGGATAAGCGGGCTTGCCGTGAAGGCGAGCCGCAATGCGTGCATTTCGTCATTCAGGAGATGGAACGCCGGTATCGCAAGCTTGCGAAAGACTGCGACCATAACGCGATCTTCTCACTCATCTATTTGCGGACGACTGAGAAGTTCCGGGACACGGTAGATTCGACCGGTTACAGCGACCCCTCGTCTATTTTCCGTCAGGACGCGATATTCGCCGACTACTATTTCCGCGCATACGACGCGTACCATAAAGGGAAGGGACCTGTTCCGCCAGCCTGGCAGATTGCGTTCGACGCCGCAGCTCAGCGTAATGTGATTTCCGGGGGCGACGGACTTCTAGGGATCAATGCCCACATCAACCGCGATTTGCCGTTTGTGCTGTTCGAACTCGACCAACAGGGGCATCCGGTAAGTCGCGAGGATCATACCCTTGTCAACAACGTCCTCGCGCAGGTAATGGTGGACGCCGAAGTCGCGGCGCGCTTAGACCCGACCTACGACGACAACCCAAACCCAGATATCCTGCCACAAATCTTTTTCTGGCGTGATCGGGCGTACAACAACTACCTGCGCTTGCGTGACGCGCCGACGCCGGAGGCGCGCGCGGCTGTGGCGGCTGAAATAGAACTGATCGGATCGCTGACTGCGGCGGCGATTGTCCAGACGACGGCGCTTCCGCCCGGTTCGGACAGCTCAGCGCGAGACTCGTATTGCGCTGAGAACCGCAAATAGGTGATGGAAGATAGAGGATGGAAGATAGAGGATGGAAGATTGCGATCATCGATCATCGATCATCGATCATCGATCATCCATCCTCTATCTTCTACACAGTTCATTCTTCCGCTTTCACGATTACGAAGGAGCCTGAACTGCGGCCGTTGACGAGACGGCGAACGCGAAGGAGGACCTCTTTTTTATCGGCCTTTTGAACCGCCGCGTTGAATTCAGTTACATTGGCTACGGGTTGTTTAGCCACCTCTGCAATAACAACGCCAGGCCGCAATCCGGCGGCGGCCGCGTTGCTGTCGGGATCGACTTCAGTGATGACGACCCCGCGCGCCGAAGGTTGAAGTTTGAGTCTCTCAGCCCATTCCGGAGAGATGTTTTCAACGCTCACGCCGGAGAGGACTCCGAGCGAGGAGACGACAGGTTCGCTCTTCAACTTTTTGCTGGAATCATTGTCCAAATCGAACTCGCCGAGTTTGGCGCTCAATTCACGCTCGGCGCCGGCGCGCCAGACTTTGAATTTAACGGTTGTTCCGGGGGTGGTTTGCAAGGCCGAATTGCGCAGTTGCGAACTGTCGGTAATCCGTTGGCCCTGAAATTCGGTAATGATGTCCCCGGCTTTGACGCCCGCCTGATCCGCGGCAAGCCCCTTTTCAACTTCATCGACGAGCGCGCCGTTGGCGCCGTTATAGCCGAATTGTTTGGCCATTTCGGGCTCGATGTCCCTGATGGTGACGCCGAGCCTGCCACGGCGGACTTTGCCGTTGCGCACCAGCTGATCCATGACATTGCGGGCCATCTTGGTTGGAATGGCGAATCCGATTCCGATGTTGCCGCCGCTGCGCGACAGGATTTGCGACGGGACTCCGATCAGTTCGCCGCGCAGGTTGACGAGCGCTCCGCCCGAATTGCCCTGATTGATGGCTGCGTCAGTTTGCAGAAAGTCCTCGACGGCGCTCTGGTCGCGCCCCGGCGTTTGACGGCCTTTCGCGCTGATAATGCCCATGGTCACAGTCTGGCCGACGCCGAGCGGGTTGCCGACGGCGAGAACCAGGTCGCCGACTTCGACCCTGTCGGAATCGCCGAGTGGGACGGTCGGCAGGCCCGTCGCGTCAATCTTGATGACGGCGACGTCGCTGGGCGAGTCTGTGCCTATGACTTTCGCGGTGAATTTGCGGTTGTCGTTGAGTTCGACTTCGACTTTGTCTGCTTCATCAACGACGTGATTGTTGGTCAGGATGTAGCCGTCCGGGCTGACGATCACGCCAGACCCGACGCCGGTGGGAACGAGGCGACCCTGGCCTTTCTGCTCACGCGGCGAACGGCGGCGCGGGGTCCCTTCATCATCCGGAGATTGGCGATCGAAGAAATCGCGAAAGGGATCGAACATGAAGGGGACTTCCTGCTGTCTTGACCTGCGTGAAGATATTTTTATGGTTACGACGGCGGGCGTGACGGCCTTGGCGATCGCGGCGAATCCGCCGTTGATCGTAACCTGGTCATTGATCTTCGGGTCGGAAGAGACGTAGATCGGAACTTTCTCGCCTCCGCCATTGAACCAGCCCCTGGCCGTGGCCGCGGAGCCAAAGACCGCCCCGGCGATCAGCACTACGGCGGCAACCAGACTTAGGATAGTCCAATTAGGCCGCTGCAGACGGCGGCCCACATTAATGATGTGATCTATTCCAGTTTCCATACCTCTCAACTCCTCATTTCGGTTCGGTCAAAAAATTAGGGATGCGACTTCAGCCCGCGCACGGCTAACTCATCTATAATCCCAGTACGTTAAAGAACAGCGCCTCGGTTCCGCCGCGCGCAGGGAGTAATCTTAACAACGGCCCGGAGGGTTTTTCAAGAATTGGCGCTACGCAGCCGATTCCCGTAAAGCGGAAACCGGGCTGTCAGTTCCTTCACCTGCCCTTTGACGCGCTTTATGACGGATTCGTTTTCCGGCGCCTTCAACACGTCGGCGATCATCCGCGCGATCTGGCGCATCTCTTCGGCGCCCATTCCACGCGTAGTCATGGCTGGAGATCCGACGCGGACGCCGCTCGCCTTCATCGGGGGATTCGTGTCGAATGGGATGGTATTTTTATTGACCGTGATGAGCGCGGCTTCGAGAGTTTTTTCGGCTTCTTTACCGGTGACCCCTTTCGAGAAGACGTCGACCAGGAAGACGTGGTTGTCCGTGCCGCCGGAGACGATGCGGAACCCGGCTTCGCCCAGGCCGGCGGCCAGCGCTTTCGCGTTCTTCAAAATTTGTTGTTGATAGGTTTTGAATTCGGGCTGGAGCGCTTCTTTGAAGCTGACGGCTTTGGCAGCTATGATGTGAACCAGCGGACCCCCTTGAATGCCGGGGAAGAGGTTGCGGTCAAGGTCTTTCGCGAACTGCTCCCTGCACATGATCATCCCGGCGCGCGGGCCGCGCAGCGTCTTGTGCGTGGTGGTCGTCACGAAATCGCAATGTGGAACCGGAGAGGGATGCAGCCCGGTCGCGACTAATCCCGCGATATGCGCGATGTCGGCCATGACCAGCGCCCCAACGCCGCGCGCGATCGCCGCGATGCGCTCGAAATCGATTACACGCGAGTAGGCCGAAGCGCCGCAGACGATCAACTTCGGCTTATGCTCCTGCGCCAGCCGCTCCATCTGTTCGTAATCGATTGTCTCGTCATCCCGCTTCACGCCGTAAGCGACGACGTTGTAACTCTTGCCAGAAAAATTGAGAGGGTGGCCGTGCGTCAGATGCCCGCCATGCGACAAATCCATTCCGAGCACCGTATCGCCGTGCCGGCAGGCCGTCAGGTAAACCGCCATATTGGCCTGGCTGCCCGAATGCGGCTGGACGTTGACATGCTCGGCGCCAAACAGCGCTTTGGCGCGCTCGATGGCCAGAGATTCGACGATGTCCGTAAATTCGCAACCGCCGTAATAGCGTTTGCCAGGATAGCCTTCGGCGTATTTATTAGTGAATACCGAGCCTGCGGCTTCGAGCACGGCCTCGGAAACGAAGTTCTCCGAGGCGATCAACTCAAGCCCATCGTTCTGGCGGCGGGTCTCGTTCTGAATCGCCGCGTAAATTTCAGGATCGGCCTCGGCCAATGATTTGTAATGATTTTTCTGCATACTCATTTACTTTTGCTGTGGCGTATAAAGTCAGTACAGCGAGCGGTAGCGAGCGGTTGTTGGCAAAGGCGACGCTCGCTACCGCTCGCGGTACTGACTCGACGCCTAAATCAATGTTTAATCACTTCGTTAACAGAGTACTGAGCCCCTTTTTCTTTTATCTTTTATATGATTATGGCAACCCATTTTGGTTCCATATCCTGTCGCCAATCATGAATATCAGTGTTCATTCGTGGATGAAATCCCTTTGAAGTCCCGGGTTTCTTCTTCGAGTTTTTTGATTTTTTCGATCCGGCGCTGATGGCGTCCGCCTTCGAAATCGGTGGTTAGAAAGGCGCGTATGATTTGACCAATCGTCTCCCGAGGCGTGGTGCGGGCCCCGACAGCGACGACGTTGGCGTCGTTATGCCGACGGGCCAATTCCGCCGTCTCTTCGTTCCAGGCCAGCGCCGCGCGGACGCCGGGAATTTTGTTGGCCGCGATCTGCATCCCGATGCCGCTCCCGCAAACCAGAATGCCGCGTTCCGCCTCGCCGCCCGCCACGCCCCTGGCTACGCGCTCGGCGTAATCGGGATAGTCCACTGACTCCAGAGAAACGGTTCCGAGGTCTTCATATTCCACGCCCATATCATCCAAAGTCGTTTTGACGGCTTCCTTGCCCTCAAAACCGGCGTGATCGCTGGCAATCAGAACTTTTTTCATCATAAATGAACGATTTTCCTCCAGATTCTTGAGCAGACTTTCGGGCAGATTCTTAGGCAGATTCCAGGATAAATTCTCGGGCGCCGGAAGATGATCATCGGTCATTAAGCAGGCATGCTACAGCACGAGGTCGCTAATTGTCGAATGCGCGCAATCCAAATTGTATATGGAATGCGGATTGCAGATTGCAAGAGAACCAAGCATACTTAGCCCCAACAAAAAAAATCAGGACCCATCATAAGCTTGGAGTCTACAAGACAGCGACGTCTCAAATAATTAAGACGGACGATTAAGACGGTATGAAAGCACCGGTTGACAACTCTCTTATATCCGCAGTCTGCAATCCGCTATCCGCGGTCAGGTATACTGCGATTCGACTCTCCGCAATTTGGCCGCAATTCGCAATCGTATTAGTTTCCGCCGCAATGCTGGTGGTTTCGTGGCGGAGGTGGATTTCGCCTGTCACTGACAGTGGGCGGGAGATGGATCTGCCGTTGCGCCTGATGAACGGCGAACTGCTTTATCGCGATGTTTATTATCTCTATCCCCCGCTTTCTCCCTACCTCCATTCATTGCTTTACCGAATTTTCGGGGCGAGCCTGGATGTATTGCAGGCGGGCGGCGCGATTTGCGCGTTTCTGATCGCGTGGATGTGTTATCGGATCGCGCGCAGGTTAATGACGCCGTCCGAATCTGCGCTCGCGGTAATCGCGGTGGTGGTGGTGTGCGTGTTCAAGCCGGGAGGGAATTTGATCTGGCCATACGCCTTCGCCTCGCTGCACGGGATGGCGCTCGCGCTCGGGACATTGCTGCTCGCGTTGCGCTACATCGAGAACGAGAATCGGCGGGAGTTGGCCGCCGCCGGCGTTTTGATAGGGCTGGCCGCGATAACCAAACAGGAGTTCGCGCTGGCCGCCGTCTGCGCCGTGACCGGAGCGACCGTCTGGCTGCGCCGGGCCAGTTTCAAAAGGCTGGGCGCCGATCTGGCGCTGGCCGCCGCGCCCGCCTTGCTCATCGCGCTGCCGGTGTACGCCGCGCTGCTGGGTTTCATCGGTTGGAAGATAGTCGTCGAAGATTGCCATTTGTTTTTCACTCATCTGCCGGCTTCGCTGATCTTATACAACTCGCAGCGCTCCGGGCTTGCTTTCCCTGTGGATTCACTTGCGCAGATGATAGGCGCCGCGGCGGTGAGCGTGGCCATGTTGAGCGCCGCCGCGTTGCTCGGCGACTTTTCTATGCGGCTTCGCCGGGCCGGCCAAAGTGGCCAGAGCGGCCAAAGAGGATGGAGCCGGGCCAGGTGGACATGGGGCGCGCTCGGCGGCGCGCTGCTTGTTGCGTTAGCGATCAGATTGGCTGCGGGCGAGGAGTGGGACGGCAGCCCGATGCGCGCCTTACCGTTTTTATCGCTGGGCATGATCGTGATCGGGTGGCGGCGTTGGAAAAGAAAGGACGGCGCCGCGCTGTTCATCATCGCCATTTACAGCCTGGCGGTCCTGGCGCGAGTGGCGTTGCGAGTGCCGAGCGGCGGCGCTTTCGGCGGCTTCTTTCTGCCCACCTCGCTGATCCTGTTTTGTTATCTGTTCCTGCGGCTGGCGCCTGAGGCCGTGGGCCGATGGGCGCAGGATCAATTGGTGGCGCGCCGAACTCGCATGATCGGAGCGGGGATGTTGACCGCGTTATTGCTGGCCACGGTCGTGGTCTACGGCGTGCGCTATCGATTCAATTTCGATTACGAACTGAAGTCGCCTCGGGGCGACCTTTTCGTCCGGCGTCCGATTGGAGAAGCGTTCCGCGAAGCGCTCGATTTTATCGCCGAACGCTCGACCCCTGACGACGCAATCGCCGTCCTGCCCGAAGGCAGCGACCTGGCGTTCCTCGGCGAACGCCGTATGCCGCTGCGCCTGCAGATCTTCCACCCCGGGTTCCTTGACGAACAGGGGGAGCGCGCCGAAATCGCGCGCCTGCATGCGTCGCGCGCCCGCTACGTTCTGATCGTCAACCGCTCTATGCATGAATTCGGCGCCGACGTCTTCGGACGCGATTACTTTCCGACGCTCGGACGGTGGATCGATGAGAATTACAGCCTGGTCAAGGTTTGCGGGGAATCGCAGAATGAGCGATTGCAGATCGGCGACCAGGTCTTCTTCATCAAAATATTCGAACTTCAGAGTGGCGAGCCGTAATCGGCTTGGTCCGCCGATTTTTGCGCATTGTAAGCGTCGGCCTCAGCCCGATGCAATCCCAATGGGTTCTCCAGCTGATTTGAGCTCAGTGCTTTTTGACTTCAGAGCGCGAGAAGAGGAAACCGGTGGCGATGATGATCAGTAAAACGCCTTCGATCAGGATGACGCGGGGCAGCGGGAAACCCTTGGAGAGCAGGCCGGTGATGAGGGCGCCGAGCGGCATTCCGCCTCTGAACGCGACCATGTATATGCTGATGACGCGCCCTCGCATCTCGTCGCTGACGATCAATTGAACCAGTGACATAATCAACGCGAACAGGATCATCATAAAGACGCTGGCCAGAAAGATGATAAAGTTGGCGATTATCGGCGACCGCGTCAGCGAGAAGGCGATGATCATGGCGCCGAAACAGATTTGCATCGCCAGGGCTTTGCCGCCCTTGTTGGTGATGTTGCCCATCCCGGCGGTGATCAGCGCGCCTGTGACCGCGCCTGCGCCGGATGTCGCCACCAGCCAGAAATATCCTTTGGCGCCGATGTGGAAGATGTCGTCGGCGAAGACCGGCAGAAAAGTCATCAACTGCATGCCCAGGAAAGTGGTGGCGAATGCGAGCAGCGTAAGCGACCGCAGAGCCTCCTGTCGCAATACGAAACTCAGGCCTTCGCCCAGCTGGCTGCGCATTCCCCCCGTGGCCGCGCGCGGGATGTGCCGCACGCTCAGCGACATCAACGCGAAGATCACCACGATGAACGAGAGGCCGTTAAGTCCGAAACTGACCGCGGCGGCGATCAACTGATCCGAGAAGATGACGAAGGGGAAACTGCCGATGGACGCGCCGACCACGCGCGCAAGCTGAAATTGAATCGAATTGAGCGCGATCGCGTTCGGCAAATCTTTTTTATCGACCAGCATCGGGACCAGCGATTGATACGCCGGGCCGCCGAACGCCTGCACGCATCCGGTCATAAAGGACAGTGACAGCGCGCTCCAGACCAGGGCCATGTTCGGGACTTTGAAGAACGCCAGCGCGGCCAGCGTGAGCGCGAAGCTCAATTGCAGCCATTGCGAGGTGATCAGAATGCGACGGCGATCGATGCGGTCGGCCAGGACTCCGCCGATCAGCGTGAAGACCAGGATCGGCGAGGTGGCCAGAAATGCGTTGTAGCCCAGATAGGAAGGGTCGTTTGTCAGTTTCTTCAAAATCCAGTTCAGCGCCGTCTCCTGCAGCCAGGTGCCGGAACTGGACGTGAAGGCGCCGAACCAGAGCAGCCTGAAATCGCGGTAGCTGAAGGCATGAAAAACCCGGGCAAGAGCGCTCTTTTTCTCTTCGACGGGGACAATGGTTTCTGGCGCGATGACTGGCTTGGACATTTGATTGCGGATTGCGGATTGCGGATTGCGGTTGCGGATTGCGGATTGCGGATTGCGGATTGCGGAAGGATTTAGCCACAGAGAACACAGAGATCACTGAGGGTTTTACTCTGTGCTCTCTGTGCCCTCTGTGGCTAAAAT
>DASUFM010000889.1:0-4238 GCA_036274535.1 Blastocatellia bacterium | reverse complement strand
GCAATGGCCTGATTTCCAACAAATACAAACGGCCGTACTCAATTATGTTCAACATCGGCGTCCAGCATGAGATCAAGCCGGGCTTGGTCGTGAGCGTCGATTACTTGCGCAATCGGGGCGTCCATTTCGGTCAACTTATTGAGCTTAACCGCGTTGGCGCGGCGAACACGCTCAACGTTGCGACCGCGAGGCAGGCGATCAGCGATACGGCGAACAACTTCAATATCGGTGATGATGATAACCCAATCATACCCTGCGTCGGCCTGACCGGTTCCGCGGCGATCAACTGCGTTATCAACGGCGGCGGCTCCATCATTAACTTCGCGAGCAACGGTTTGGACGCCGGCAGCGCGGTTGACGGGTTCGCCTTCCAGGGGAACAACCCGAACTTCCGCACCATTGGCACGATCTCGCCTGTAGGTCTGTCCCTTTATAACGCCCTCACGGCGTCGCTGCGCGGCAGGCTCGGCGCTTACGGGCCGCTCAAGGGGACGACTTTAACGGTCAGCTACTCGCTCTCGCGTTTCCAGACTACGGGCGGGGATTCCGACGCCGGATTCCTCTCCGCCTCGGTTTTCAACGACGCGCCGACGAAGTTCTTTGGCCCGTCGGGGCTTGACCGCACACACCAGTTGACGTTCAGCTTCCTGACCGATCTGCCCATGGGGTTCAAGATCAATACAACGACGCGAATCTCGACTGCGCTGCCGTCATCCATCTTTTTAGCGCCGGCCACCGCGAACGGAGTGGGAGAAATCTTCTTCACCGATCTCGACGGCGACGGCTCCACTGGGGACCCGCTGCCGGGCACTAACAGGGGATCGTTCGGACGTGACGTGTCCGTGGCCAAACTCAATCAGTTGATTGCCAGTTTCAACGGCACAACGGGAGGCTTCACGCCGGCGGCGCAGGCTCTCATCGACGCGGGCCTGTTCACCCGGGACCAGTTAATCGCCCTGGGGGGGACTATCAACGGAGGGAATGCGATCGATCTGGCGCCGAGTAACCAGGTGGGACTGGATTCGTTTGTCAATACCGACGTTCGCATCTCGAAGGTCTTCGCCATCAAGGAGCGGATGCGGATCGAGCCGATGGTGGAGATATTCAATCTCTTCAACGTCTCCAATTTCGATTCGCCGGGAAACCCGATGAACAACGTCCTGGATGGCGCAGACGGTTCGATCAACAACACTACTCCGTTGAATCGATTCAACCGCTACGGGCTAGGTTCGGGCTCGTTCGCGCCGGGCATCCCGCGCGCCTTCCAATTCGGCCTCCGAGTCGGCTTCTAAAATAGAATAGGACGCATAAGACAGATAGGGCATATAGGACTTAAAATTAAGTCCTATATGCCCTATCTGTCTTATGCGTCCTATCGCGCCGATGCCCGACGCCAGCGTAAGCGCGGCGATCAGCGTGACGCCGCTATTTTTCAGCAACATTTGCAGGCCGAAACGTAAGTCTTGAAACACCTCATCCCCAGTCTTCGAGGTTTAATTCCGTAGTTGCCTCGGGTTGCGAGCGGGGACTACAATTAAATCGGGGCCGTAACCAACAATTGTTGAGGATTATGATCGCAGAAGCTACTAAATACTACACTATCGTTTCGCAACTCCCTGAAGATACTGAAGTGATCTTTCACGGCGCGACCTGGGAAGACTATGAAGAACTGCTCGACCAGGTCGGCGAGGCTGCGGGATTGCGCATCAGCTTCAACGACGGAACTCTGAAGGTTATGTCTCTCTCCTCAGAACACGAAAAATACGTTCGCTTCATCGAGGGCCTGATCGTCGCCATCAAGCTCAGGCTTCGCATCAATATCGTTTCTTTTGGCTCCACCACTATGAGGAAACGTAGAAAGAGCAAGGGGAATGAGCCTGACGCCTGTTTTTATGTCCAAACTGCGGCGGTGATCGGTAACAGGATTGAACTCGACTTCTCGATTGATCCACCGCCGGATATTGTGCTTGAAGTGGATATTCATCATGACTCCACAAACAACGATGCGATCTATGCCGCGCTCGGTGCGCCTGAAATCTGGCGCTATGACGGATGCGCGATGACCATTTATCACCTGCAGGAGGGCGAATACGTCGTTGCGGAGGCCAGCAGGGCATTGTCGATGTTGAACGGCGAAATCCTTACCGAACATATGAATCGCATGCTCAGAGATGGCGAGTTCGAAGCCCTGCTCGCCTTTGATGGATGGCTCCAGTCGCTACCGCGATGATCGGCCAGGGCCTATAGGACTTAATAATCAAAGACCATTAAGTCCTATAGGCACTATAAGCCCTATTCATGCCTCAGCGCGGCCAATGGGTCCACGCCCGCCGCCTTGCGCGCGGGCAGCCAGCAGGCCCCAACAGCCACGGCGACGAGTATCGAAGCGATGACAACAAAGGTCATGGGATCGGTCCCGCTGACGCCGTACAGTTGCTCGGCCATCTGGCGCTGCCATGACCCGAGGCTGAAATACTCGGTGGCCAATAACCGTTTCAAGCCGTATCCGCAGGCCGCGCCGACCACCAGGCCCAGTAACACCAGCCGCATCCCCTGCCAGATCACAAGCCGCAGCACATTGGCAGGCTGCGCGCCCAACGCCATGCGAATGCCGATCTCGTTCGTGCGCTGCGCCACAGAGTAGGACAGCACGCCGGATAAGCCGATGGCCGCTAGGATCAGCGCCAGCGCGCCGAAAAAGCTCAACAGCCGCGCGTACAAGCGCTCCTGCCCCAGAGACCGCTGCGACCGCGCTTCCTGCGATTCGACCTCCGTGACCGGCAGATTGCCGTCCACTTCGCGCACGGCCTGGCGAACCGACGCCGTAAGCGCGGTAGGCTCGCCCGTGGCCCGCAGGGCAAAGGTCATTCCCACAATGGCATCGACTTCCTGTCGCCAGGGTTTATAAAGCAGCGGCTCGATCTCGCTGCGCTGACTGTTGTATTTGGTGTCGGCGACGACGCCGACTATCTCGATTTCAGGGCCCTTGTCGCCGTCGTCCTTGATGCGTTTGCCTAGCGCGTCACCGTCAGGGAAGAATTTGCGCGAGAATGTCTGGTTGACGATGCCGACTTTGGGCGCGTTCTGGTTGTCCAGTTCGGTGAAGACGCGCCCGCGTGACAATTGTATCTCCATGGTCGCGAAATAATTTTCACGAATCGTTTCCCGATTCGCGATGCGCTGGCTGGCGGTTCTCTCCGTCTCGCCGGGCAGAAGGATGCCGGTGTTCCACACATTATGGGCGATGAGTGGAATGCTGCTGAATGTAGCCGCCCGTACGCCGGGCAGCTGATCCAAACGCTCAAAGAGCCGCTGGTAAAACTGGATCAGCCGCTCGTCTTTGTATCCGCCCTGCCCCGGATTCAAACCGAAGAGCAAAATGTTTTCCTGATTGAAACCCAGGTCGACCCGCTGCAGGTTGTAGAGCGTGCGGATGAACAGCCCCGCGCCGACCAGCAGCAGCAGCGACAACGCCACCTGCAGGACGACCAGTCCTTTGCTCAGGCGCGACACCGCGCCAGTCGTGCGCCGGCCCTGCTTGATCGCCGTCGCTAGATCAAGGCCGGTCGCGCGGAACGCGGGCGCGAGACCGAACAGAATTCCGGTCAGCATGGAGACGGCGAGGGTAAACGCCAATACGCGCCAATTGATGCTGAGGTCAACTTCATTGGGTAAAAAGCCGGTGTCCCGGTCAGCCAGCGCTATCAGCCCGCGCTTGCCCCAGAATGCGAAGACGACGCCGAGCGCGCCGCCCAGTGATGAGAGCAATACGCTCTCGGTCAACAGTTGCCGGATCAAACGCAATCGCCCGGCGCCGACCGCCAGCCGCACGCCGATCTCAGGACCTCGCAACGAAGCCCGCGCCAGCAACAGGTTCGCCACGTTGGCGCAGGCGATCAACAATACGAGCGCGACGACGCCGAATAGCCCGTAGATCGTCGCCGAATAGCGCTGACGACTCTCCATCAGTCCCTGGCTCCCACCCAGCGCAACCAGTCGGGGATAGTCTTTCGGATCGATCTTCGCCGGTTGGTTGTCGCGGCGCGGCGGCGGCATCACTTCCAGCGCCGCCGCCTGAAACGCCCCGTTCAGACTTTCGCGCGCCTGCTCCAGGGCCGCCCCAGGTTTCAGACGGCCCATCAGATTTATCCACCAGATGCCTGGACTGGCTCCGCTCCCCGGTCTGGCGGCCCTGGCCATCCCGGTGCGCTCGCCGAGCAATACCGGCTCGAAAGCCA
>DASUFM010000888.1:0-7649 GCA_036274535.1 Blastocatellia bacterium | reverse complement strand
GGATTTGGAAGTGATCGGCGAGTGCGGGAACGGGCGTGAGGCCGTGACGGCCATCTTGCGCGACATTCCAGACCTGGTTTTTCTCGACATTCAAATGCCGGGGCTGGACGGATTCGGGGTGATCGAGGCCGTCGGCGTGAGACAGATGCCGCACGTCATTTTTGTCACCGCTTATGATGAGCACGCGCTGCGGGCTTTCGAAGTGAGCGCGCTCGATTATCTACTGAAGCCTGTTGACGGGGGGCGTTTTTTCGAAGCGCTCGAACGAGCCAGGAATCGGATTCGCGGCAAAAATCTCGAAGCGATCGGAGCGCAGTTGCATAAAATGATGGCGGCTCTTAAAGCCGGAAGAAAATACCTTGAACGGTTGTCCATCAAATCCACAGCTAAATCCGGCGGCCGTGTTATATTTTTGGACGTGGACGAAATTGATTGGATCGGGGCCGCCGACAATTACGTCGAGATTCATGCCGGGCGTGAATCACACCTCCTGCACGCCACAATGAACAATCTGGAGAGCAGGCTCGATCCCGATAAATTTCTCCGCATTCATCGCTCAGCCATAGTCAATATCGGGCGGATAAAAGAATTGCACCCGCTCTTTCATGGCGAATACCAAGTCGTCTTGAAAGACGGCGCGCAATTGACGTCAGGCCGCGGCTATCGAGAGAATCTTCAAAAACTCCTCAACAATCTCTAGCGTTGAAAAACAGCGCTGACATTTCACCCGGCGGATCAGCCATTCTGCCATGGATAACCGTCGCCTACCCAAAATCTGTTCCCGAATTCGTCGACTCCGCCTATCGTGCGCGGGCGTGCAGTTTGCGCGTTTATATCAAAATGAGGAGATGAACTATGGCGATTCACAAAAATACCGTAAAGCCGATTTTGTCAGCCAGGTGGAGAAAATGCTTCTTTCTCGCGCTGGCCGTAACCTGCGTTATGGTGTGGAGCTTATCCTTGTTGGCGATGCCTAACGATGAAATTCCATACCCCACGGGCTACCGTCAGTGGACGCATGTGAAAAGCACAATCATTGGCCCCAAGAGCTCCCTCTACCAACAAATTGGCGGAATTCAGCACATCTATGCGAATGAAAAAGGAATGGAAGGATATCGTACCGGTCGTTTTCCCGAAGGTTCAATTCTTATCTATGACTTCCTTAAAACAGAAGAGGAGGCCAACAACCCGGGAGTGGTAAATGAAGGCGCGCGGCGATTCACCAGTGTCATGGTAAAGGACAGCAAACGATACGCCGCGACAGGAGGCTGGGGCTTTGAGGAATTCAGAGGTGACAGCCAGACGGATCGAATGATAGGCGCAGACGCGCCGACAAAATGTTACGGCTGTCACACCTCGCAAAAAGAGCGCGATTTCGTATTTAGCTCGTATCGTAAATAAAGTCGGACTGTTGAAGTGGCGGATCAAGTAAAGGGGAAGGATATGAAAATACGTATTCCTGGCATTCTTGTTGTAATTGCGGTCATGTTATTTTTGTTTGCGTCTCAACGTGGACAATCCCCCACTCGCGCCGCGCCGAAAAATTCCAATACGCAATCGTCGCATACATCAGTCACGCCGGAATCAATAAAATGGAGCGCCTTGGGCGCCGGGCAATGGTTTGCTGTGATATCCGGCTCTCCGAACACTGAAGGCTCCCCAACTCTACGCAAATCAACACAACCCGAACGGAAGGAGATGGCGCAATGATGATTCACAAAAAAGCCACACAGGGGATCTCGTTATCTGGAAAAGGGAAAGGGAAAATAACAGTCCTTATCGCAACTATGATTGTAACTTTTAGCCTGTACGTTTCGGCCAGGCCTGACTACAAGGTCGAATATCCGAAGGGATATCGCGCCTGGACGCACGTGATGAGCTACTTGATCGGCCCACAAAGCCCCGCCTATGAAAGAAATGGTGGGCTTCATCATTTTTACGCGAACGAAAAAGCGATGGAGGGATATCGCCGCGGTAAGTTTCCGGACGGTTCGGTATTGATCGACGAGCGTAATAAAGCGCAGGAGAATGAGGGAGTGACGAGGGTCGGAGATCTTATTGGCATCGGCGTGATGGTAAAGGATAGCCAGCGTTACGCCGACACTGGAGGCTGGGGATTTGAAATCTTCGTCGGCGATAACCAGGCAAATGGAGTATTATCCGCGCAGGGCAGGGCGACATGTTACAACTGCCATGTGAAGCAAAAGGACAATGATTACATCTTTAGCAAGTTACGCAATTGACCTCCATCCTGCGCGCCCGTCAATCGGTTATGAAGGTGGGACAATTTGGCAAATTGTCCCCCCTTTTTGTGGCGCTGGCGCAAGCGGGCCGCGCCACAAAAAGGACAAAGTCAGCGCCATTTTTCAATGTCGTAATCCGATGATGAGGTTGAAAAATATCAAGCGTCGAATATCGCCGGTTAACCTGCGTAACCGCTCACTTAATACTCTGCTAACTAAGTTATTTAAAAGATGGCGGCCGGATCAGTACCGCGCGCGTAAGCAAGCGGCCGGCCTA
Organism: Blastocatellia bacterium; assembly: GCA_036274535.1. Taxonomy (GTDB): domain Bacteria; phylum Acidobacteriota; class Blastocatellia; order RBC074; family RBC074; genus JAJVID01. The sequence goes on along the minus strand of DASUFM010000888.1, from coordinate 5,129 downwards.
TTAAAAAGCCGCTCCCTCACGGTCGCGGTACTGATAATAACCGCTTGCGATCTATGCGGATAAGTGGTTCGCCACGCAATTAACGGTTAAACGAGACTTTGTCCAATGTGAGATCTCACATTGGACAAAGTCGAGCTAAGAATGCGACATGCAGTTGAAGCGCCGTCGGAAAGTCGAATTACCACCCGATCGCGCAGCCGTCTTTGCGAGGGTCCGATCCTCCAAAGAGAGCGCCTGTTTTCGGATCTATCATGATAGCCTGATAGCCCCCGAAGCCGCCCGGCGATATCGTCATCTTGTGGCCTCTGGCTTCCAGATCCTTTCGCACGTCGGCGCCGATCGCCGATTCGAGCGCAAGGCCACTGTCGAAATGTCTGAATCGTGGCTGCTCGCCCGCTCTCTGAACGTCCATCCCGAACTCGATGATGTTGAGCAGAACCTGGACGTGTCCCTGCGCCTGCATATCGCCGCCCATCACGCCGAAGGTCAGCCACGGCTTACCCTCTTTGAAAACCATCGCGGGAATGATCGTATGGAAAGGGCGTTTGCCGCCTTCAAGCTTGTTTGGCGATTGCGGGTTGAATGAAAATCCGGCCCCGCGATTGTGAAGTACGATCCCGGTGTCGCCCGCGACCAGACCCGATCCGAACGCGCTGAAGATGCTCTGGATGAATGAGACGACGTTGCGGTCTTTATCGACCACTGTCAGGTAAACGGTGTCATCACCGCCACGGGGCTCAGTCGCCGGCGGATCGGAAACGCGTCCAGCGTCGATACGCTTGCGCATCTCCGCCGCGTAATCTTTCGAAAGCAGTTTGTCGAGCGGCGCCTGATAGAACGCCGGATCGGCGATGTGGCGCGCGCGGTCTATGAAGGCCTGTTTCTTGGCTTCGACCAGCAGGTGCAGATACTCGGCCGAGTTGTGGCCGAGTTTGGCGAGTTCGAACCCTTCCAGTATGTTGAGCATTTCGAGCGCGGCCAGTCCCTGCCCGTTAGGCGGCATCTCGTAAACAGTATAGCCGCGATAATTGACGTTGATCGGGTCGACCCAGATCGCCGTCTGGCGGGCGAAATCCTGCATCGTGTGGAATCCGCCCTTCGCCTGCGCGAATTTTACTATCCTGGATGCGATCTCGCCGCGATAGAACGCGTCGGGTCCCTGCGCGGCTATCGTTTTCAATGTGGCGGCCAGATTTTTATTGACGAAGATTTCGCCCGGCGCGGGCTGTCTGCCTCCCGGCAGGAAGGTCGCGGCGAAATCGGGTTCATTTTTGTGGCTTAATCCGGCTTGCCAGTCGGAGGCGATGACGTCGGTGACGGGGAAGCCGCGCTCGGCGTATTCAATGGCCGGCTGCAGGACCCGCGCAAGCTTCATCGTCCCATAACGCTCCAGCAGCTTCGCCCACCCGTCAACCGCGCCGGGAACCGTGACGGTGTGGATTCCCTCCGAGGGCATTCGCTCAATGCCGCGCTGCTTCAGCGCATCAATGCTGATGGCTTGCGGCGAACGCCCGCTGGCGTTGATTCCTTTCAATTCTTTTCGCTTCGCGTCCCATACAATTGCGAACATGTCGCCGCCCGGACTGACCATCATCGGTTCGACCACGCAGAGCACGGCCGCCGCCGCTACCGCCGCGTCAATCGCGTTGCCGCCTTCCTGCAAAATGCGAAGCCCGGCGGCCGAAGCCAGAGGCTGGCTGGTGGCCACCATGCCGTTAATCGCCCGGACAGCCGAACGCGTCTTGCCGCCCGTCGAAGCGGGCTTGTCTCCAACCTGATTCTGCGAATTTACGGGGATCATAGATGAAGCGAAGAGAATTGCGACGACAGTCAAGGATATTTTTTTCGAGTGAAGCATGGTTTTTCTCACATGAATGAACAGGACAGATAGGACAAATGGGACATACAGGTCCTATCTGTCCTATCTGTCCTGTCTGTCCTATCTGTCCTATGGGGCTTTCGTCTGATTGATCTTTGTGAATGACGGTTTGGCGCCGGAGGCCTGAGCCTTCCTGGCCGCCTCTTCGACTTCGGCCATCACTCGTAGAAAGTTTTCGCCCAGAACTTTCTTCACGTCGGCGTCGGAATAGCCGCGTCTGAGCAGTTCATAAGTGATCGCGGGCAGCTTTGAAACATTTTCCATCCCGGCGGGCAGCATTCCGTCGACGCCGTCGAAATCGGAGCCGATACCCACGTGGTCGATGCCGGCCACTTTGATCGCATGCTCGAAATGCGCCATCAGCATGTCCATCGTCGATTTGTTCGCCGGTTTTGATGGAGCGGGCGTTCCCGGCTTCGCGTATTCGGTGTTAATGAAACCACTGTAGAAGTTGATCATCACGACGCCGCGGTTTTTGGCCAGGGCTTTAAGCATGTCGTCGGTCAGATTGCGGGGGACGTTGGTCAGACCGCGGCAAGATGAGTGCGACGCGATGACCGGCGCCTGTGAAGTTTCGATCACGTCCCAGAATGTGTCGTCGGCGACATGCGAGATGTCCACCATCATCCCGAGCCGATTCATTTCGCGCACGACCTCGCGTCCGAAATCGCTCAACCCTCCGTGCCGCTTCTCGGCCGGGTTGTTGATGCCTCCGGCGGAATCGGCCCAGTTGTTGGTGTTGGTGTGGGTCAGCGTCATATAGCGCACGCCCAGCTTGTAAAACTGCCGCAGCGCCGAGAGACTATCTTCGATGGCGTGGCCGCCCTCGATGCCCATCAGGGCGGCGATCTTTCCGTTTTTATGAATGCGGCGTATGTCGCCGGCGGTGAAGGCCATTTCGAGCGATTCGGGATGGCGGCGCGCCTGCTCGTAAACCCCGTCGATCATGTTCATCGCGCGACGCGCGGATCCGCCTTCCCTGGCGTATTTTGCCGCGACGTAAATCGCGAAGAATTCGGCGTCCAATCCGCCTTCCTTCATTCGCGGAATGTCGGTCTGAGTTTTGCCGCTCTTGTCCAGCGCCCCCAGATCGAAGCCGTCGTCGGTCATTGGCGAAGTGATGTCGTTGTGAGTGTCTATGACGATCGCTTCGCGGTGCAATTTCATCGCGCGCTCGCGCAACTTCGCGTCGTCAATTGTGGGGGACGCGGCGCCTGTGGGCGTCTGCGATCGTGAGAAAACAGCGGGCCGCGAAACCAGCGCGCCGGTAAACACGACGGTGAACACGACGGCGCGCGCAAGAATCCTTTTAGGCATTTCCGATCCTTTCCAACGTTTTTTTCAGCGCGGCGCCGGTAATCAACGCCGCGCTGGTTTTTAGACTGTCTATTTGATTTTGGACTCCCTGATACGGCGGGGTATTTTGTTCCCGCATTCTGATTTATGCAAGGCGATGTGATAAGATGCGCGCTCATTTTAGTGGTCATCGTAAATTCTCATTTATATCAATGCGCGTTTGCATACTCGCCAGCGGGAGTTCAGGCAATGCGACTCTGATAGTCGCGGGTGGCGCGCGTGTATTGGTCGATTGCGGCCTGAGCGCGAGGGAAACTATCCGGCGCATCCAGGGCGTCGGCGAAGACCCGGCGAGGCTTAACGCCATAGTGGTCACTCACGAACACAGTGATCACACGCGTGGGCTTTTGACGCTCTCGAAGACGCTGAACACGCCGGTCTATATATCGGACGCCGCTCTCGAAGCCTGCAAACTTGGCGAAAAGGAAAAATTCATCCGCCGGGGCGAAGCCATCTCGCCATCGCAAGATTTCGAGATTGGCGCGTTCCGTTTCAGTCCGTTCACAATCCCGCATGACGCCGCCGACCCAATGGCCTTCACTATAAAGGCGAATGGCGTCAAAATGGGCATCGCGGTCGATCTGGGATATATCAACGCGCAGGCCGCCGCGGAACTGCGCGGTTCGGACCTATTAATCATAGAGGCTAATCACGAGGTCGAGATGCTCCGCGCCTGCTCGTTTTACCCCTGGACGTTGAAGCAGCGGATCATGGGTCGCCACGGACACACGTCGAATGACGAGATGGCGCGTTTCCTGCGGGAGGATTTCGACGATAAAGCCGGGCACATCGTGCTCGCGCATCTGTCACGCAACACGAACCACCCGGCGATCGCCAAACTCGCGGCAGTTCAGGCTCTGGAAGCCCGCTCGCCGCTCTTTTCGGCCAACGCCGAGAAACGCGTTAAAGTCGCCCGTTACGACGGCCCGAGCGATTGGATTGAATTGTGAAGACCCGAATTATGCTGACAGAGATCCAGAGACAAAAAGACAAGGAGACAGGGAGAAGAGGAGACAAGAGGACAAGGAAACAGTTTCTCATTCCCCTTGTCTCCTTGTCTCCCATTCTCCTTGTCTTCTTCTCAACGGCTTTCGCCCAGTCCGGCCGCAAGCCGCAAGGGCAGCAGGGGCAACCGGGGCAGCAAGGTGAAAAACCCATGGTCAGGATCGAAACGCGGGAGGTCGCGGTGCCGATCATCGCCTACGATTCATACGGGAAGTACGTCAATGACCTGCGGCCGAAAGACGTGCTGGTCCTGGAAGAGGGAGAGGCGAGGCAGGTGACGAACCTCAAGCGCGACCCGGCCAACATAGTACTGATCCTGGACCTGGCCAATGAAATAGGCACGTTCAAGAACGGCGCCACCGAGCGTTACGGCAAACCCGAGGCGCCGATCTGGGAAACAGGCTCGAATTACAAAGTCGTCAGGGGCCCCACGCAGTGGGAGTTCGCCAACCAATTCATCTCCGGCCTTTCGCCGACCGATAAGATCGCGATCATTCAATACGCCGAGAAGCCGCAGTTGATTCAGGACTGGACCGGCGACCGCGATCAGGCGACGCGCGCGATCAGTTCGAAGTACCGCGTCGGCGTGAAGTCCAGTTATTACGACGCCCTGAAGATGGCCGCCGACAAATTGGATGCGACCCGTGATGGGCGTCGCATCGTGGTGCTGATTAGCGACGGTCTGGATTCGAACAGCAAGATTACCCGGTCGAAGGCGATCCAGGCGCTGGAGAAAGCGAGAGCCACGGTTTTCGTCGTCGGCTGGGCGGCCGCGCTCCGTCATGAAATCGAAGTGAACATCGGTTGGATCTCCAACCACGAACCGGGCACGACTAACGCCATCAAACGAAAGGCGGAACTGCGCCAGTACGTGTCGTTATTGGAAGGC
>DASUFM010000887.1:0-5449 GCA_036274535.1 Blastocatellia bacterium | reverse complement strand
TTGATACTCATGAAGCGACACTCGGTGTCCAGAAAGCACAGGCCGACCGGAGCTGTGGCGTAGATCGCCTGGAGCTGCGCCAACTGGCGGCGCGCCTGCTCCTCGCTCCTGCGCCGCGCCTCCTCGGCTCGCTTACGCTCGATGCCCTGAGCGATGGGGGCCGCGACAGTAGCGATAGCCTCGATCGTGTCCTCAGGCAATAGGTGACGCGCGAACATCGCCATCACCCCGACGACCCGATCCTCAACCAGCAGCGGATAGCCCGCGAAGGCTACCATTCCTTCCGCTCTCGCCCACTCCTTGTCGCTGACGCGCGGGTCATTAACCACATCGTTGGTCAGATGCGGTTGGCGTTCTTGGGCGATAAGGCCAATCTTGAGCTCTCCGACGGTCACGCGGGAGTGCTTGCCATTCAGGTGCGTATACATACCGGCGCTGGCCTGCAGTTCCAACAAAGACTCCTTTGGATTCAGTGTCCAGATGCGCGCAAACGCCGCGCCCATATGTCGAACCAGGGCCTCAGCGCTCTTTTGCAGCATGCTTTGCAGTGACATCTGGTGCTCGGCCAAGGCGGCGTTCACGTCGGCGAGCAGCGCCGCCCGTTTCAAGTTCGCCTCTTCCAGCCGCTTGCGCGCGGAGATGTCTTCGACGATGGCAATGAAGTAGTCCGGCGAGCCATCCTCCTTGCGCGCCAGGGCAACGGTCAGGTTAGCCCACACGATGGAGCTGTCCTTGCGATAGTAGCGCTTCTCCATCGAATAATTCTCGATCTCGCCCTCCAATAGCCGTCGCGCCTGGGTCCAGTCCGACTCCAGATCATCCGGGTGGGTGATGTCGCCGAATGTCTTCGTCATCAGCTCCTCGCGGGTGTGGCCGACGATGTCGCATAATCGCTGGTTGACCTCCAGCCAACGGCCGTCCATATCGACATGGGCAATACCGACGGCGGCGTTCTCGAAGGTAACCCTGAACCGGGCCTCGCTATTGCGCAATGCCTCAATCTTCCTTTGATTCTTCTGCGAGCCCTGTATCATAAGATCGCCTTTATCTGCACATTTGAATTCGCTGAACAGCGCTAACAACCCCTTCTATTTATTATATTGCCATCTCTACAGGACAAAAAATGATCCTGAATCTGCTCTATGACATAAAGCGCTCTGAACAAATGGCGTCTCTATTGGGCCAAAATGATCATGTTGAATTGTGGCCATAGCTGATAAGGTCACCGTGCGATTAAACTTTCTGTCGCCAAACTGAAAGGAGATCGCACGATGACCGACATTCGCTCGCTTGAGCGAACGTTGATTGACACAACCGTGGAACAAAGCCCGCATCAAATTTGTAGCCCGTTTTCTCCTGGCTCTGTATGCCATGCAGACGGTGAATCTTTCGAGCCTGGCCACCGCCTTCTCAGGCCATACCAAAGAGGAATCGAACTACAAACGGCTCCAGCGCTTTGCGGCGCGAATTCGAGATGCCCTATGCCGAACTCGCGCTGTTTATCGTGAAATTGCTTGGCGTTCCCGGGCCTTACACTCTGGCGCTGGATCGGACTAACTGGAAAGTCGGCTCCGTTGACCTCAACATCCTGATGCTGTCGATCGTTTATCGCGGCGTCGGGATTCCGGTTGTTTGGACCGTTTTGGCCAAAGCGGGCAATTCCGACACCAGTGAACGGACGACGGTCATGGAAATCTTTCTTGACCTGTTCGGCGCGCGAAACATCGCGTGTTTATTGGGTGATCGCGAATTCGTCGGACGCGAATGGTTTCGCTTTCTTAAGAAGTATCGGATCAAATTCCAGATGCGCTTACACAAGAACACGCTGGTCCGCAACGGGCGGGGACAATACGCGCATGCCTGGCGGTTGTTTTGCCGGACGCGCATCAATTGTCCTCTGGTCGTCCCTGAAGCCCGCACGATGTGGGGCCTGGAACTCTACTTGAGCGGCTGCCGCTTGAAGGACGGCGAGTATTTGATCCTGGTCTCGTCCGAATTTTGCGAGAGGCCGCACGAGCAATATAAAAATCGCTGGGGCATCGAGACTTTATTCGGAGCGTTGAAATCTCGTGGCTTCAACCTCGAAGACACGCATTTGAAAGTCTTTGCGGTGAAAGAGGCTCGGGTGTTTTGTGAAAGAACTTTTGGCCACCTACATATGGTTCAAGACATTCGGGAATGTAGAAGTAACATTAAGCGGAATCGAGTTGGATAACAAAATCAAAAAGGACAGCTCGATACATCGGAGATCATCAGCCCGGAGGCAATCATTCCACACGTATGGTAAGCAGCGCTAGCCTCATAACGAGAAGCTGAAAACAGGCCCAGTCTGTCTTCTCTTGAAAAATTGCGCCAGAACCTCGCCAACAGTATCTTTTGCTGAAAGAACCCCGAATTCGGCCGCTAAGCCCGCCCCAATTGTGGTTTTTGAAGTAAAGACCAATAACTCGACAACTAAGGAGATGATCATCACGTGACCGAACAATCAGGAATCGTGCGCCGGCCGGACTTCGTCGGTGGCGGCATCACCGACGAGTAAAAGGAAAAGATGGCGGCGCATTCAGCGCTCTGGATCGAGAGGGCGCTTCGGACGGAGCCTGCCGACCCATCCGCGATCGGGGAAGCCATCAAAGGCCTTTACCGGGCGGCGAATCTCACAGATCCGCGAGTGATAGTAGTTCCGTCGCCGTTCGTGATGGCGATGGCGGGAGGCATCGCGTCGGTCTGGTGGTATCTCTTCGAGAATAAACTTCTCGGCAAGAAGCGCAAAGCTGTGACCGTCGCTGCGACCGAAGCTGTGACCGAAGCTGTGACCAAGGCTGCGACCTGGGGGGCGACCAAAGCTGCGACCAAAGCTGCGACCTACGCTGTAACCAAAGATGCGGCCGACCACGCGACCTGCGACGAAACCGAAGATGCGACCTATGCCGCGACCGAGGCTGCGACCAGAGACGCGACCTACACCGCGACCAAAGCTGCGACCGACGATGCGACCAGAGCCGCGACCGCTGCCGCGACCGAGGACGCGACTTACACCGCGACCATAGAGGCAACCGACGGCGCGACCTGGGACGCGACTTATGGCGCGACCAAAGTCGCGACCGACGACGCGACTGACGCCGCGGCCAAAGACGCGACCGGCAAAGATTGGCGCGCGCTGGCCGCACATTTTGTTGGTGAGGAATGGGCGCAGGCCGCTTTGGATGCGGCCAAAAACTGGGTAAGCGTGAGTCAGGAAGGTAATATGGAGGTTTCCTGGGACTGCTACTATACGGCGGCGCGCGATATCCTTGGCCTTCGACTCAAACCGCATGCGGCCTATGCCTATTGGGAACAGGCGGCGATACACGGCGGTTTCCGCTGGATGCATCCGAAGTTTTGCCTCGTCTCCGACTTTCCCGAAGTCCTGCGAATCGACGCGCAAAACCGACCGCATGCCGAGTTCGGGCCGTCGCGCCGATGGCGGGATGGCTTTTCGATATGGCATCTGAACGGCGTCCGCGTCGAGCAATGGATGGCGGAGAATCATCCCGACGAGATAGCCGCGCGCATTGAAGATCGAATAAAGCCCCGTCTCGAATACAAAAAATCACAGGAGATGAACTTATGCCGGCCCAGCAGGAGGGAACGCGCGATATGACCCGACAAGCAAGCCGGTTTTCCGGTCAAAGCTCCTGGAAAAATTCCATCTTCCGCTGGAAGTGGAAATTTTGGTTCTGGCGCAAAAATTCTCTGACTATACAAAATATTATGGAAAAGAAACCGCCTAAGCCACTATAAATTGTGGTCGAAATGTTATTTGCGCCAGAACCTGCCAAATTGCCCCGCCACTTAATCCGAACTCAGAAATTGAGTCGCGCGCCGAACTGCAACTGGCGCGGATCTGACGCCGATGTGAAGCCGAGCGGAGCGGTCGGCTTCACATCGGCCTGGCCGCGCAGGCCGAAGTCTACGAGCGGCGTCGCCCCAGGCGTGCATGCCACTGGCAAACCGTTGGCCACGCAAGCCCCGCCGATGACGTTATTGATGCCCAGGAAGTTGGTCCGATTGAAGAGATTGAAACCTTCAACCGTGATCTCCAGAAAACGGCCCTCCTTGACGAGGAATCGGCGCGCCAGGCGCATGTCGAAGCTGTAGAAGGCCTCGCCGCGTCCCGTGTTTCGCCCCGCGAACCCCGGACGATCGCTCTGCGGATTGCCGTCGTTGTTGGCGTCGAAGCCGAGCAGCAGGTTGAAAGGCCGCCCGCTCTGCGCAACGACGATCGGCGACAACAACCAGTCTCTGGCTACCAGGTGTTCAAACGGGCTCTGGAAGACGCCGCTGGCCACGAAACGATGGCGCTGGTCGAAGGCCGAGATCGAGCGTTCAAGTCCAGCGTTGAGCGGATTCTGCGGTGAGAAGTCGCTGTTGAAATCCGTCACTTCGTCAATCGCCTTCGAGAAGGTGTAGTGCGCGTTGAGACTGAAGTTGCGCGAGAACCGCTTCTGCGCCTGCGCGGTGAAAGCGTGGTAGAACGAATTGGCCGTCGTGTCGTAAACGTTGTCCTGGAACCGCAGTGGATTGATGAAGTCGCTCGCCGCGCCGGGACAAGTGTTACTGGGCGATGGGGGAGCCGGAAACCGGACGAAACACGGGCCGCCCATCGGATTGAGAGGGTTGGCCGGGCCGGTCTGATTGATTTGATTGATGTCCCGGTTGCGCGCGATATGAAGGCCCCGCGCGTAAAGGTAGCTCAAATCCAGCGATATGCCCGCGCCGATGTCGCGCTGTACGCCGAGGCTGGTCTGATAGGTCGTCGGGTTGCGGTAATCAGGCCCGAGGCGAAAACGCACTTCGAGCGGTCCGCCGGGTCGTGGGTTGACGCCGAGCTGAGCCACGTCCGCCAGCGTGATTGCGCGCTGGCCGAGCGCGTTCGCCCTCAGCAGCGCACCGTAAACATCGAACGACGTTGGCAGCCCCAGCGCGTTCGACGTCGGTGTCGCCAACACTATATTAATATTGCCCGGGGCGCCAAAACCGCTCAATTCTGTCGTCACGTTGGCCACCGCGTTGTTCCGGCCCGCGAGTAGCTGTATTGCAGCTTCAATTCATTGAACGCTGTCGAACTGAGCTGGTAGTTGTGCGAGGCCACGACGCCGCCGTTGAATAATGTGAGTTCGCGGCCGCGCGAGACGGCCGTCAGCGCTCCAGCCGCCTGGTTTTCAAAATCGCCGTCGGTCGCGCTGAAACGCAGGTAGCCGCTGCTCCGTTCACTGAAAGTGTGATCGACCCGCAACGCATATTGAGTCTGCGACTCGTCGAACGGGAACTGGCCGCTCGAGTTGTTGAAGAGCTGGATCGTGCGCGGATACGTCGCCGCCGTCGTCGTCAGCGCGCCTCGCAACCCTGCCGCCACCTGCGCCAATTGCGGGACGCCGCTGCCGCTCAGGAAGTCAAGCAGCGCGTTTTG
>DASUFM010000886.1:0-6917 GCA_036274535.1 Blastocatellia bacterium | reverse complement strand
CCCGCATTTTGCAATTCGACCATTGCTGAGCAATTGCTTTGCCATAAGCGTCACGTGGGTCCGCCTTCGCAAAAGCGCGCCGCGGATGGGCGCTTTCACTCACGCGATCGGGATTTTTCCGCAATGGCTGCGAAATATTCCATACAACTATTGGGGTTTGGCTTCGGCGGCGACGGCTTTAATTCCGGCGGCTTTTGCAAACACGAGTTCGAGGACACCGCCCTTCAAGACAGCCGTCGTTTTGTCAGGCTCGACCTCTGCGGGCAGCCTCAGTTCGCGGCGGAACTGGTTCGAGCGGAACTCCGAGAGCAAGCTAAACGACAGTGGCGATCGGCGGCACGGAGGTTGCTCAATCGCAACGCAGGATGTTCATCAAAATGGAGGTAATGATGATGAAAGAAAGAGACCGAATGAAGATTCTAATCGCCTATGACGGGTCTGAAGGCGCCGAATCGGCCATTGAAGATCTGAAGCGGGCGGGGCTGCCGCGTCGCGCCGAAGCGTTAGTGTTGACGATCGCTGAAGAGTTTATTCCCGCTCCGACCAGTATCGGCGGCGTTGCGACGACCTTTGCCAAAAGCCTTTTGGAGGAAGAGAAGAATTCATTGGCGCTGGCAAGGCAAGCGAAGTCGCAAATACAACAGCTCTTCCCCGGTTGGGATATTCTGGCTGAGGCCGGCGTCGGATCGCCTGGCAGCGAGATCATCGCCAGGGCCGATGATTGGCGCCCCGATTTGATCGTTGTCGGCTCGCGCGGCCGCACGGCGCTGGGCAGATTGTTTTTCGGCGGCGTCTCGCAAAAAGTGATCAATGAGGCCCGCCGTTCAGTGCGCGTGGCGCGCGGGCGAATTGTTGAACCCGACATCCCGGCTCGGCTCATAGTCGGAATAGACGGTTCGGGAGAGGCCGATGCGGCGGTCGAGGAGATCGCTTCACGAAACTGGCCTGCCGGCAGTGAGATCCGAATCGTCAATGCCGCATGGACGGTTCCTCCAGCGAGCGCTCCTGGAATGGCCGTTCATTTGGCCGAGTGGATAGCGCGCGAAACCGAACGTGTGAAGAAGGCAATGGATGGCGCGGCGGGAAAACTCGGATCGGCCGGGCTGAAGGTATCGATAGTGGTGAAAGAGCAAGAGCCGAAAGCGTTGCTCTGCGGCGAGGCCGAAGGTCTGATGGCTGATTGTATCTTCGTCGGGGCAAGAGGGGCGGGGCGGCTCGAAAGGTTCCTGATCGGCAGTGTGTCGTCGGGAGTCGCGGCGCGCGCTCACTGCTCTGTCGAAATCGTCCGTAATGGGAACGGCGCCTGAATCCAACGCGGCGCCACGCTACGCGGTCGCGCTGGCCGGCGCGTATGAGGCCAGGTTGACAGTCTGTCACTGCTCGGTATCCCAATCGCCTGTTAATAAAACGGCGCCCGGGAACTTCAGCAAACGCGTAGAGTAGCGGCTTACGACATTTCGTCGCTGTCCTGGCGCCTGATGAGGCTCGCGATCACGGCCGCCAGTTCGGCGGGATCAACCGGCTTGGCGACGTGCATCTGGAAGCCGGCATTCAAAGCGCGCACCCGGTCTTCGATCCGTCCATAAGCCGTGAGCGCCACGGCCGGGATGTGAGGGCCGCGCGCGCGCTCCCACTCGCGCACTCGCCGTATCAGACTGTAGCCGTCTTCATCCGGCATTCCTATGTCGCTCACCATTACGTCGGGGCGCCTCTGGGGCGGGGTTGTGGTAATCAGCGAGTAGGCTTCCGCGGCGGAACTGACGGCGACCACTTCTGCGCCATACTGCGTAAGCACCGTCTCAATCAATTCGCGCGCGTCATTCTCGTCATCGACCACCAGCGCGCGCGCGCCGGCAAGTTCCCCGGAACTCCTGACGGAGACAGGCTCGCCCCCGGCCGCCCTGAGCGGCGTGGCGACTGCGCGGACTGGAAGCGTAACTTTGAAAGTCGCGCCCCGGCCTTCGCCCGCGCTCGCGGCCTCGATCGTTCCGCCATGCAACTCAACAAGGTATTTGACCAGAGTCAGGCCGAGTCCGAGGCCGCCGTACCTTCTAGCGCTCGACGGGTCGGCCTGTCGGAAGCGGTCAAAGACGTAGGGCAGGAAATCAGGGCTGATGCCTTTGCCCGTGTCGCTCACTGTGAGGCGAATGTACGGGTCTATGCGCTCCAGGCGCGCTTCGACGCGGCCTCCCTGCGGCGTGAACTTGACCGCGTTGGAGAGCAGGTTCCATACCACTTGCAGTAAGCGGGCGGGGTCGCCGGTGATCTGTCCGATTTCGGAGGGGAGATTAGTCGAGAGAGAGATTCCTTTGGCGTCCGCGGCCGGATGGATCGTCTGAACCGCTTGCTCAATCACCGAGACCAGGTCCACCGGCCCGACCTCCAGCCTGAGTTTGCCGCTGATGATGCGGGCCGTGTCGAGCAGGTCGTCAATCAGTTGCGCTTGCGCCTTTCCGCTGCGCTCAATGACCTCCGCCGCTTGCTTGATCTTCCGGACGTCAAACCCGCCGTAGCGCAACAGGGCCGCGTATCCGAGAATCGCGTTCAAAGGCGAGCGCAATTCATGCGATACAAGCGCGAGGAATTCATCCTTCATCCGGTTGGCCTCTTCGGCCTGGCGCCGCGCCTGCTGTTCGACTTCGTAAAGACGCGCATGCTCGATGGCCAGCGCGACGCGGTCGGCGGCAAGTTGCAACAGCCGAACATCGTCATTTGTGAAACGCCTGGTCTGTGTCGTGTCGGCCTGAATAACGCCGATGAGCCGCCCTTCGACGATCAGCGGCGCGCCGATCAGAGAACGAGCGTTTCGTCGCAGAATCGAGGTAGGCGCCTTCGCCGCCGAGAGGTCTTCCACAACGAGTGGAACGCGGCTCGCCGCAATGGAGCCGGCCACGCCCTGTCCGACCGGAACACACCGGTCAGTCGCAGTCTCCTCCCATCCCATTGTGGCGCGCACGAACAGCGACTGCCCATCCTCAGTCAACAGGAGGACCGCGGCGGAATCGGTCGCGAGCAAATCCCGAATACGGGCCAGCATATCGCGTAGCAGGTCGTCGAGCTTAAGGCGCACGAGGGCGCTGTCAATCATAGCCTGCAGTTGCCGGATACTCTCCGCCGCGTGTTCCGCCGCGGCGCGCGCCGCCTGCTCGCGGGCGAGTAACTCTTCGCGTTCGGCCTCCACCTGCTTGCGCTCGGTAATATCCATATTGGTTCCGATGAAGCGCAAAGGTTCGCCTTTCTCGTCGTAGAAGACGCGGCAATTCGAATCAAGCCACCTCACCTCGCCAGTGTCAGCGCGCACGATCCGATACTCCATTCGCCACTGCGGAAGCCTCTTTTCCAGAATTTCCCGCATGCTGGCCTCGCAGGCCGGGCGGTCTTCCGGAAGGACATGCTCAAGCCAACCCTTATACGTGTGGGCGGGTCCATCCGGAGGCAGGCCGAAGAGAACTTTCAACTGCTCTGTCCAGACTAACTTATTAGCGCGGATGTCCCAATCGAATGTTCCGATGTTGCCTGCCTTCTGCGCCAGATCCAGCCGCTTTTCACTCTCCCGCAGCGATTCCTCAACCTGCTTGCGCCGGGTGATGTCAGTATGCGCGACCACGGCCCCACCGGCGGCGCCAGGCAGTGGGGTGGCCGCCATCAGGAACCAGCGCTTCTCGTCCGGCGAGTGACAGGGATATTCGATCGTGAAATCGGGGCGCGCGCCTCTCAGCACCGCCTGGATGCCCTTCAGCGTCGCCCCCACCTCACCATTACTACGCTCTAGAGCGCGGCGGCAAACGTCCAGGTAATTCATGCCCACGCTGTCGGCAATGGCAGCGCCGCCATTTTCCCGCGCGAAACGTTTCCAGGCCTCGTTGACGGCGATGATGTTTCCATCTCTGTCGAGCACGGCGATGTGGGAAGCCAGCGAGCCGAGCACGGCCTGGTTAAGCGCCTGACTCTCGCGTAGCGCCGTCTCCGCGCGTTTGCGCTCCGTAATATCTTGAATGTTGGCGACCGTGCGCAGCGGACGCCCCCCGGCGTCGCGGACGACCGCCCAGTTGATCAGCACCCAGATGATCGCGCCGTCTTTCCGCATGTACCGCTTCTCGATACTGTATTCTTCAGGCTCGCCGGCGAACGAAGAACTTAACTTGTCGGCGCTAAGCTCGCGGTCGTCGGGATAAGTCACCTCGTGGATTGTGAGTTGGAGCAATTCCTGCTCGGAGTAACCGAGCATCTGACAGAGTTTGCGGTTGACACGCAGGTATCTGCCTTCGGGCGAGACTTGCGCCATGCCGACGGCCGACAGATCAAACAGCGAATGTATCTCTTCCTCCCGCCTACGCGACTCTTCTACGATTCGATGTGACTCCGTCACGTCGCGCAGCGCCGCGGCGAAATGCGTCACCTCGCCGCGCTCGTTGCGAACCGGCCCGGCGGTCCATTCGAGATGAAATTCCGAGCGGTCTTTGCGGTAATAGACCGCCTCCCCGTGGAAGACCTCGCCCGCCATGCAATCCTTGCAAAGCCGGCTGAGTACGGAGGGATCAGTTTTGGGCCCTTGCAGGATGTGAGGCGTTTTGCCGATCACTTCATCTGGCGCGTAGCCGGTCATCTTCGTGAAGGCCGGGCTGACGAAAACGATCTGCGGCCCCGGCGGGTCGAGTTGGGCTGTCATAATGATGACCGGCTCATTACTCTGCTCGATCGCCGTTTTGAGCAATCGCAACTGCTCTTCAGTTTGATTATGAATAACGTTCTCTGAGCTTGATGCGGCTATAGCGGCGCAAGCCGGCGATCCCTCCCGGGCGGAAAGTTTCTTGAGAGCATCCAATAAGCGCAAGTCCGGTAAGTCACCTTTGAAAATCAGGCAATCCGGCCCCGTCGCGCGACACAATTCGAGCGCGCGGCCTCCGCTTTCCGCTTCGATCACCATATAGCGCGCCGCCGGATCGCGCGAAAGAGAGTTACGTAAAGGGGCGCGGGATTCCGGCGCGTCGTCCTCGATCAACACAATGAGTTGTCGTTCTTTCATATTTACCCCTGGCGAGGCAAAAGCCGCAGCCAGCCTCCTAAGCCAGAAGAAACCGCGCAGCATGGCGCTAGCAAGGATAAATAGACGCAACAGGCGCGCCATACTTTGGTAAAAGGTGGTTTATGATACGAGAACCTCTGGAGGCAGACGCTCTCCGCATATGTCAACAGTCCGCTTCCAGCTCTATTCAAAGAAAAACTCTTCGCCTACCTCTAGCGTTATGGTTCTCGTCTCAGCTCTTTTTGGGCTCATCCGGAGCCTGATCGCGCCCCGAACATCGCTCGTGGCGGAAATCTCGCGCCGCGTCAGCAACTGGCCGTCCTCGTTACCGACGAGCCGCTTGACGATGGCGATCCTGACAACTCCGGATGATATGGACAGCCGGCGAACTTTCCTCTTCCACCTTGACTCGCGCCTGTCCGATTATGAACAGATGGCTGTACACTCTCGCACAACGCCGGGGGCAAATCTCTCAATAACACCAGTAAAATCGGCCTTTTCACGATTGGCCTGACGTTTGCGTTCTTATCCGCGGGCGAATTCAAAGTCAGGATAGATCGGAGAGGACAACCCCAAAATGGATCGAGAGATTGACGCTACATTCCGGCGAAAACGATTGATGCGGCGTGTGATTGTCGTCGTTCTGTCGGCCGCTCTGGTCGCGGCGGTCTTCATCCGGGGGCCGCGATTGATCACACCGTCGGTCGCGCGGGCTCGCCTCCGCACCGCAAAGGTCGACACCGGGCTGATTGAAGCGACGATCACAACTTCCGGGACTGTCGTGCCTGAATTCGAACGGGTGATCTCGTCGCCGGTCAACGCCCGCGTGCTGAAGATTTTGAAACTTCCCGGCGCGGTCCTGTCGAAAGGCGACTCGATCCTGGAGCTCGATCTCAATGAATCGCGGCTGGCGGTTGAAAAACTGAATCGGCAGATCGAGCTGAAACAGAACCAGCAGGCGAAGACCAAACTCGACCTGGAGAATACGCTGATCGATCTGCAGAGCCGCTGGGAGATCAAGAATCTCGAATATAAAGCGTCGAAGGCCGCGACGGCGCGCAACCGCGAGTTGCGCCGCCAGGGTTTGATGTCGGAAGAGCGCCTGCGCGAGGTCGAGCTGATCGAAGAGAAAGCGGCCTTTGAATTGAAACAACTCGAAGAGTCGAAACGCAACGCGCAAGCGTCGACGAAGACGCAGATCGAAGGTCTGGCGCTCGAAATGAAGACGCTCGAACAAGAGCGCGTTGAAGCGCAGCGACAACTGGAACTGGCGACGACGAAATCCGACCGCCACGGAGTGTTGACCTGGGTCATCAACGAAGAGGGCGCAACCGTGCAGAAGGGCGCGCTGCTGGCTCGCATAGCCGACCTCAGCGCGTTCCGCGTCGAAGCCACCGTCTCGGATGTCCACGCTAACCGTCTGTCTATCGGCTTGCCTGTGAAGGTCAGGGTCAACGATGAACTGGCGCTCCCCGGCGCGATTACGCGCATCAACCCGACGGTGAACAACGGCGTGATCACTCTGGTCGTCGGCCTGGAAGACAAATCGAACGCGCAATTGCGGTCAAACCTGCGCGTTGATGTGCTGGTCGGCGCCGAACGCAAAGACGGCGTCCTCCGCATCAGGAAGGGGCCGTCGGTGAGCGCCGAAGGCGTGCGCGACGTATTCGTGATTCGCGGCGACGTGGCGGTGAAAACCTCCGCGAAATTCGGCGTCGCGGGCGCGGACCATTACGAGGTCCTCCAGGGTTTGGCCGAAGGCGACGAGGTCGTCATCTCCGACATGACCGATTATATGCACGTGAAGGAACTAAAGCTGAGATGAGTACAGTACCGCGCGCGTAAGCAAGCGGCCTGCCAATCATTAAGCCGCCTGCTTACGCGCGCGGTA
>DASUFM010000885.1:0-5324 GCA_036274535.1 Blastocatellia bacterium | reverse complement strand
GCCGCTTCGGCTGCAGACAGCGCGAGTAAACAACTCGCGCCACACTGAGCGCATTCGCCTAAATCCTTGACTCTGAATGCTCGGCCTTGACCGTTGTAACATCATCAGACGTATCGCCCCCGTTTGTTTCTATTTCGCGGCCGTGATTCGTGTTTTGCGTTTCGCGAATCGGCTGCCAGACTACATAACTCTCACCTCGCAGAGCCTTCAAAAAGGCGACCACTGACGCGACGTTGGTCAGCGCGAAGTAATAGGGTATCGCCAGTGGGCCGAGTTTGAGTTTCCGGCGTTCGCGAATAAAGCCGGCGATCGCGGCGGCGTAGATCGCCAGTTGTCCGATGAAAGCGACTCTGAGCCAGACGACGGAACCGCTGGCCCATCCGCTCGCAATGAGCGCCGCGATGAGCGGAAGAGGAATCGCGTAACGCAGCGCCTTGTGCGCGATCATCTGAAAGCCGAACATCCTGTGCCGGAACAGATTGAGCGTGTGGCGATAGCGGCGAAGCGCGCTCAATGTCTGGTTGATCACCCGCACCCGCATGCGAAATTCGTCTCGGGCGCGGCGGTTGGCGATTTCGACCGCGATCGCCTCCGGTTCGTAGACCGCGCGCAAACCCTGAAGATGGATTTCGGTCGCGATCGCGAAATCGTCGATCATGTCTCCGGCCAATCGCGCGTGGCAGATTCGCCGCACCGCGTACAGGCAGCCGCTCACGCCTACGAGCGACCCTATCCTGCTCTCGCAACGCTTCAGGAATTTTTCGTAACCCCAGTAGGAACGACACCCTTTGGCCACGCCCGACGAAAACGCGTCCGCATAAATGAGCTGGCCCGAGACACATCCCACTTCCGGGTCGGCGAAGTTACGAACGATCTTTCGTATCGCATCCGGCTCGAGCATCGTCGTCGCGTCGGAAAAGACCAGAATGGCGCCCGAAGAGACCTTGACGGCGCGGTTTTGCGCGACGGTCTTGCCGAACCGCTCGGACTGCTGGCGCAGGATTACGCCCTGCGCGCCGAAACTTCTGACAATATCGTCAGTCCGATCAGTCGAGCAGTCGGACGCGACGATGATCTCCATTCGGTCGCGCGGATAATCCAGCGCGAGCGTGCTTTTCAACTTCGCCTCTATATCGCGTTCTTCGTTGTATGCGGCGATGATCACAGACACTCGCGGGGTGATGTCATCGCGGCGGACTGGCCGCCTCAAAATAAGGCTGAGCGCGAACATCAGCGCCGGATAGCCGGCGTATGTGAACACTATGATCGCCATCGCCGCCACGAAGACGGCCTGAGCGGTCAGCGCCTGCGTTATTTGCAACTGGACGAGCATGTGTCAACTCCGATCCTTTATCTAAAGACAACCATGAACATTTAACATTTGCGGTAATCTTCCGCCTTATTCCGAGCCTTTGTTTGCAAATCATGCGATCAGTCATTTCCCTGCGGCGCCCGCCAGGACGTCCAGAGAGAGCCTCCGGCTTTCCGGGCGGCTGGCCGAGCGGCGGTCGCCGGCCCGGTCTCCCGCGCCTCGTCGGCCGCCGCCCTTTCCATTTCTTCGGCGGCGTGAATCCGCCTGAGCGCCACCGCGTAGGCGGCGGTGTAATAGAGGTGCCACAAATACTGGATCGAGGAAAAAAAGCTGCAAACCATGTACGCGATGAACGCCGCTTGTACGCTCGCGCTCAACCAATACATTTCCCGTTCGCCCTTCGATCGCATGCCTCTGGTCTGGCGCTCGATCCGGCGCAGCGAGCGCAACGGCGCGATAATCACGACCAGATAGGCGATCAGTCCCATCACGCCCAATTCGGCGGCGATCTCCAGGTAGGCGTTATGAGCCTCCTTTTCGCGGATCGAGTAGATGTGGAAATTCCCCATGCCGACGCCGACGATGGGGCGGCTGATGGCTATCGAGGCGGCCCGCTCCATCAATTCGCGACGCAACTGCGCCGAGCCTGTCTGGTCCTGATCGTTGTTAAAAATCGTCGCGACGCGCGCGCCATAACCGCCCGGCATGGCGGCAAACAGAACTCCGCAGATCACGGCGGCCGACAGCATGGTTTTCAACCGGCGGCCACGACCCAGTTTCCACAGCATCAGAACGCCCGAGGCGATCAGGCCCAGAAATCCCCCGCGAGAGAGGGTGAGCAGAACTCCGACAGCCAGGACCGCCGCGCAGGCCAGATAGAACAGGCGCGCCAGCCCCCTGCAGATGAGCGTGAGGGCGACGGCGAATGGCAGTAAAAGATCGAGCGCCGTCGCCAGGTCATTCGGATTTTCGAACATTCCTCCGACCAGTCCCTCGATACGCAGCCCCTTATCGGTGAACTCGCCTTTCATATAACTCTTGATCGCGCCGGCGCCGAGAATCACGCCGCAGACCACGACCAGTTTCCACAACGACAGGATCCGCCCGCGCGTGTCAGTCAGATTGACCATCAGTATGAAGATGATCACTGTCTTGAGATATGTATCGGTAAGCGTGTCCAGGCTGTCCTGCGGCGAGGCGGCGACCGGCATAAGCAGCATGCCCAGAGCTGCAATGGCCACGAGCATCGTCATCTCCAGCGTCCAGACCGACAACTTCCCGCCGGAAGAACCTTTGGATAAGACGTAAATCGCCAAAACGCCGATCGCCAGAATCTTGACCAGGGGGAAATCGCCTATCGCCGGGAACAGATCGTTCGGTCGCGCGTAGAGCATCAATGTGAAAAGATAAACGCCCGCGAAAGCCAGCCAGTGTTTGCCGCGAGCGGCCCCGCCCCTGCCTGAAGGCTCAGGCAGGGGTTCGACGCCGGAACTCGGCTCTTCAGTTTTCCCCCTCGCGGCCGGCCGCTTGAAAAGCGCTCCGGCGACGGGCTTGAGAGAGAATGACTTCTTCGCCGGGCGGTCGATACGCTCTTTTTGTCCTGCTTTAAGGCTCAATCAATTGTCGCGCCCGTCGCGCCGAACCTCTGCCTTGCGCGAATCCATTGTGAGAGGAGGCGCGACAGGGAGCGCGAGAGCATGGCTCGAATTTCCGCTTTCTCCGCGACTGTCAGGGCGCCCAGCGCATAGGCGGCGAATGCGTACACCGGTCCGAACGCGGCGCCGCAGATAACCAGCCTGACCGGCGCGCCGGCATGCGCGAGCGGCAGTTTCACCGTGAAGGCGGCCAGGGCTGCGGCGCCGGTCGCCAGAACCGTCTTCAGAGCCGGCGCCAGATGGCGCAAATCACCGGCCATAAAACCGAGTCGCCGCCCGACGGCCGCCACGACTATCGCGGCCTCCAGCGTTTGCAGCGCGACCAGAGCGACTACGGCGCCGATCAGACCCGCCGCGTGAATGCCCGCATAAAGCGCTCCGAATGTCACAGGCAGCAGCGCCAGGTGAAGTTTGAGGCGGAAGAATTTGAACTCCTCGTGCGCGCGTATCGGCGATCCTGTCAGCGTCATGGGGAGCAGCGCGCTGAACAGATATATCCCGAAGAGCGGCGCCGCCTCGCTGTAAGCGCTTGTGAACAGCAGCGTGATGATCTCGCGCCTCAGAACGAACATCAGCGCGCAGGCCGGGACGACCACCAGAGCCAGTTTGCGCACGGCGTTCAACCAGATCGGAATAATGGCGCGCCGTTCGCCCGCCGCCGCCAATCGCGAAACTTCCGGGATCAGCGCGCCGCTGAACGAAGCGGTCAACAGCCCCAGCAGCGGCAATTGAAACAACCCGGCCGAATAGACCGCGAACCCGGCGGGCGGAAAATAGCGCGAGACCATGTAGCTGTGCAGGTCGCCCTGCGTGGTTTGCGCAAAGCCGCCGAGTCCGTACGGCAGCGCGTTGCCGATCTGCGCCTTGAACAACTCCAGGTCGAAGGCCTCCTGAATTTTCCATGTCCGCCGGGACCGCCGCCCGAATCTCCTGTGAATGTAGGCGAACATAAAGAGGATTTGCAGTATTCCCTGGATCGCGGCCGCCCAGATCATGGCCCTGACGCTGTGGAAGGCCAGCGCCGCGCTGACGGTCAATGCTGATTTCGTCAGTTGAGAGATCACGATGAAGGCCGACGACGTGCGGACGTCGCCGAGCGCCATCGGGACGACTTCCAGATTCGACGACACCAGCCAGAGCAGAATCGTAACGCCGAGCAGCGGCATATAAGCAGGCAGACCGCCGCTTTCAAAGACGAGCAGCGCGCACTCGGGATAGAAAATGAAAAGCGCCGCCACCAGAGCGCCGGCCGCGCTGTAAAACGCCAGCACATTGATCAGAACCTGCAGCCTCTTCTCCGGCGCGCGAGGCATAAAGTAGTAAGCGGTGGAAGCCACCTGCAGATTCAGCGCCGATGTCGCGGACATCAAAATCTGGAACACCTGTTTGTAAACGCCGAACTCGGTCTGACTCAGCATCCGCACCAACAGCAGCGGCGCGATGAACGAGAGTCCGAAGGCGATCGTATTCGCCGCCGTCAGCCATGCCGCCCGGCGCGCGAAACCGCTCTGCTCGTCCTGTTCGCTTTGCGCTTTCTTCATTTGCGTTGGCGCAGTACCGCGCGCGCAAGCAAGCGTTTTCTCGGCCTGCGGCGCAGTAACGGATCTCTTCATTGCGACCTCGCGAAACCGCTCGTGTTCTTGACGAATCGCGACAGATCGTATTCGCCATGTATGCGCCGCAGCGACAGCGGGTCGTCCTGTTGGTTGTTCAGCCCGACTTCGGTAGTCACGGCGAGTTCATAGCCGGCTCGAGCCACCTCGCGCCGCGTTCGGGGGTCATAATCGCCGTTCGGATAGCAGAATGTTTCGACTTTACGCCGGAGCGCGGTTTGAATCCGATCCCGCGACCGTCCCACCTCCTCGCGCAATCTTTCGTCGCTGAGGCCGGTCAGAATCGGGTGCGTCAACGTGTGCGACCCGATCTCCACTCCGGCGTCGGCCATCTCCCGCGCCTGCCCCCAGTTGATTGCGGAGTACTCAGACGGCGGCCTTTGAGGCGCCTTCACTTTCAACACGGAAGCCAGTCGCTCGATCGAGGCGTCCCTGACTTCTTCTGAAAGCGGCTTGAGCGCGGCGTTGATCAATCCCGCGGCCGCCGCGCGCGATGCGTCGCCGTTCAATTCCAGGCTCAGCCTGCGCTCACCAATCTCGATCTCAAAGGATTGCGGGGCGGCCAGCGCGGTCAGATAACGGGTTTTGTCCGTCCAGAGCCACGCCGTCCCATCCACAAATTCGGTCACCACGAAGACCGTGGCGGGCGCGCGGTATTTGCGCAATATCGGAAAGGCGATCTCGTAAGCGTCGCGATAACCGTCGTCAATCGTGATCGCCGCCAGACGCGGCGGAATCTCTCGC
>DASUFM010000884.1:0-2887 GCA_036274535.1 Blastocatellia bacterium | reverse complement strand
TTCCTTATTCCGCGCGAGTGACGATCTGTTTGATCGGGCCGTTTTCCTGTTTCGCCCATACTGCGCCGTTCCGGACGAAAATCGCGCTTGATCTTTCAACGGCTCTCGGCCAATATTCGGAGTCGCAAAACACTCCTCTGTCATCTCCCCACTCAAATCATTTTTGAATGTGCAGATGAATCTCATTGCGTGCAAAAGCCTCCCTGTCTGCCTGATGGCTCTTTTCGTTTGCTCATGCTCGTCGGCGCCGAATATCGCGCAGAGCGCCGCCCCATCCGTGTCGCCACGGGAAGCGCCGGCGCCGAAGCCTTATATAGCCTATTTGCGCGACGGCGATTTGTGGCTGATGCAAAGCGACGGGGCGAATCAGCGTTTGGCGGCCGCCGCCCCCGAAGGCGAAGCGATCCAGGATTTCGTCTGGGGCGCGGACGGGGGCCGGCTCTATTTTTCAACGGGACTTCATTTGACCGAGGTCATTTTGGAGACTGGCAACCTGGCGAGCGCGGGAGACCTGATCGCTTCTCAGGGCGTCGCTATCGATAGCCTGGAAATGGCCCGCGACGGTAATACGATCATTGTTCGGACGCTGGACGCCAACGGGCTGGCGCGATTGTTTGCCGTCACGATCGGAGAGAGAGAGGCGCGCGAACTGACCGTTGATGAATACATATCGATGATCAACCCTCGCCCGCCGATCATCCGCGCTCTCGGCGCCTTGTCGGTCTCACCCGACGGCCGGCTGGTGTTGTTCAAGGACGTAGTCGGCGCGGGCGAGGAACTGTTTGTAGCCGACACGGAGACCGGGGCGCGCGTTAAAGTGACGAATCTTTACGAACTGAGCGGATTTGAAGAGTCGGTCGAAGCCGAAGGCGGCCGGCGAGTGGTCGCGGCGGACTGGTCCCCGGACGGCCGCCACATCATTTTCATCCCGATGCAATCGTGCTCTGATTCCGGGCTGTGCTACGGCCGGCTGGTCATGGCGGACGCATGGGGAGGCGCGCAACGCCAACTCTCATCCGGGATGATGGTCGATCTTCCGGGCGAATGGTCCGACGACAACGGTCTTCTCGTTTACGATGACGGCGATAAAATCGTCATCTCCGGCGCCGACGGTAATCCGAGAACGCTCGCTGAAGGAAGGCGCCCAAAATGGCGACCTTGAATGAAAATCGCCCTTGGGAGCATGATGTGTTTTACAGGGCCTATAAGACCTATGGGGCCTGTCGGGCCTGAATTGCAAAACTACGGGAGGATTTGACACTTAACCATGAGTTTTCCAAGGGCGAGCGGTATTTTGCTGCATCCGACTTCATTGCCGGGGCGTTTCGGAATTGGTGATCTTGGCGCCGCGGCTTATGAGTTCGTTAATTTTCTGGAAGAGACTGGACAGGGTTTGTGGCAGATATTGCCGCTAGGTCCCACCGGGTACGGCGATTCGCCGTACTCATGTCTATCGGCCTTTGCGGGAAACCCGTTGCTGGTCAGTCTGGATGCGCTCGTCGCCGACGGATTATTGGATCAGAGCGACCTGGATAGCGCGCCTGAATTCCCGCCGTCTCCCGTCGATTATGGACGGGTGATCGAATTCAAAGGCGCGATGCTGAAGAAGGCTCACGCCAACTTCCTCGCGAACGCTTCGGATCAGGCGAAAGACGAATATCTGACTTTCGCGGATCAGTCGGGTTGGTGGCTGGAAGATTACGCGACTTACCGCGCGATCAAGGATACGCACGGAGGCCAGGAGTGGACGAGATGGGACCCTTATCTGCGCGACCGCGAAGACAAAGCCATGCATTTTTTCCGCGAAAACCACGCGGTCGAAATCAGCGCGGGGAAATTCTACCAGTTCCTCTTTTTCAAGCAGTGGCTCGGCCTGGCCCGCTACGCCAACGAGCATGGGATTAAGATCATTGGTGACGCCCCGATCTTCGCCGCGCACGACAGCGCCGACGTTTGGGCGAATCGCCACCTTTTCCATCTCAATGATGACGGCTCTCCGGCGCTGATCGCGGGCGTCCCGCCGGATTACTTCAGCCAGACGGGCCAATTGTGGGGCAATCCGATTTACCGCTGGGACGTGATGAAGGAGAACGGATACCTCTGGTGGATAGAGCGGCTCCGGCATGCGCTCGCCATGGTGGACATCCTGCGGCTGGATCATTTCCGAGGCTTTGAAAAATACTGGGCTGTCCCGGCGGGCGAATCGACCGCGGTCAACGGCAGGTGGGAGGACGGGCCCGGCCCTGATTTCTTCAATCAGGTCAAAAGGGCGTTTGATGGAGGCGATCTGCCGATCATCGCCGAAGACCTCGGCTACATTACGCAGGAGGTGATAGATTTGCGCGATGAGTTCGACCTTCCCGGAATGCAGGTCCTGCAATTCGCTTTCGGCGGCGATCCGCAGGCCGACGCTTACAAGCCTTACAACTACCTTAAGAACAGCGTCGTTTACACCGGCACGCACGATAACGACACCACCATCGGCTGGTTCACCGGCGAAGGCGCCGGCATGAGCACGCGCAGCCACGACGAAGTGTCGGGTGAACGCGGCCTGGCCTTGAAATATATGGGCGTGGACGGCCATGAGGTCAATTGGGATTTCATACGGCTGGCGCTCAGTTCGGTCGCCAATACCGCGATCATTCCTTTGCAGGACGTCCTGGGCCTGGGCAGCGAGGCCCGTATGAATGTGCCCGCCCGCGAAAGCGGCAACTGGAGCTGGCGTTACACCGCCGATCAGTTGACGCCCGAAATCCGAGGCCGCCTCGCCGAGATGACTGAAGTCTATGGCCGCAATCGCGCCAGATTGAAGTAGACCGAATCAGAATTCGCTGACGGTGTGGCGCGAGTTGTTTACTCGCGCGTCTTCGCCCGAAGACGCGCGAGT
>DASUFM010000883.1:0-3518 GCA_036274535.1 Blastocatellia bacterium | reverse complement strand
CGTGCAGGGCGATGAGCGCGACGTGATTTTCATCAGCATCGGATACGGCCGCGATCAAACGGGGCAGGCCTCCATGAATTTCGGTCCGCTTAATCGTGACGGCGGTGAACGTCGCCTGAACGTGCTGATTACTCGCGCCCGCAGGCGCTGCGATGTATTCACGAACCTGACCGACCAGGATATAGATCTGAACCGCACGAACTCACGCGGCGTTCGCGCCTTGAAATCATTTCTGGCTTACGCTCGTACGGGGAAGATGGATGTCGCGGCGCCGACCGGGCGGGGGACGGATTCGCCATTTGAAGATGAAGTGAAAGCGGCCCTGGAATCTTCCGGATACGAGGTCATAACACAGGTCGGGACCGCCGGATTTTTCATCGATCTGGCTATTGTCGATCCGGAAAAGCGTGGGAGTTACCTGATCGGGATCGAATGCGACGGCGCCTCGTATCACAGCTCCCGCTCAGCCCGCGACCGCGACCGGCTCCGCCAACAGGTTCTGGAAGGGCTCGGATGGCGCATTCACAGAATCTGGAGCACGGACTGGTTCCGCGACCCGGCCAGGGAATTGAAACGCGTGATCGCCGCCATTGATGAAGCGCGGACGCGCGCCGTTTTGACGAATACCGCTCCGGTCAATCCCCGGCCCGATTCCACTCCAATCGAACGAGTCGCCGAGGCCCCGAATTCAGATGGAAACGGACGTCTTGGCCAGCCTTATCAGATGGCGAATTTATCGATCGATTTAAACGGCGATGAACTGCGCGAAGTCGGTTATGACTCTCTGGTTTCGTGGATCGCCAGCATCGTAAAAGTCGAGAGCCCCGTTCATATAAACGAAATCGCGCGGAGGGTTGCAAATGCGGCGGGACTGAGCCGTGTCGGGAACCGGATAAAAGACGCGATTGAATCAGCCTGCGCGTATGCGGAAAGAAAAGGCGAGATTCGACGGCGACGGGAATTTTTCTGGGCGAAAGACATGGTTCGCCCCGTGGTTCGTGATCGAAGCAATCTTCCGGCCGCGTCGCGGAAAATCGAATTGGTCGCGCCGGAAGAAATCGCCGTTGCGATCGAGCAGATAGTCAAAAACTCATACGGCATCGAGCGGGAAGGCATCGGTCCGGAAGTCTCCAGAATCTTCGGCTTTTCGAGAACGAGCGATGAAATACGAAACGCCATAGAAAGCGTGATCGATCATATGCTGTCTGACGGCGCTTTGAAGCGATCAGGCTCTCATATTGTCGTCTCGAATAAAGAAGAGGCTGTTGCGGCAATCTGATGCGAGAAGTATGAGTATGGAAAAGATAATGAATCCCCGGGAAATGGACGTCGCAGGACGGCGGCGCTCGTCTTACCGATCCTATATGGGCTGTGCTAATACTTTCTCCGGCAGACAGAGTCAGGCTCGACTTTGTCCATTCTGAGATCGGCGCGACGCGCCGATCTCAGAATGGACAAAGTCCCGTTATGCCGCAGCAGATAGGCAGGAAATCAAGTACTCCCAATCCCGCTTTGACAAACTAACGAAATCAGCTTTCCAGGCAGACTTCGCATGAAAACTGGAATTCCATAAATGCTTGGGCGCCAACGCCAAACAATCAGAAAAGGTGGCTTCCGTCTTTTGATACCAGGCGGTGGTCAAAACAGGAATCTTTCCGTCTCCTTGGAGTTTGCTGGCAAAGATTGTGACCAGCGAAAACAATCCCAGCAGGATCGGCGTGGCGCGCGCGATTGCCAGATCACTCCACTGACGCTGTGTCTCCATCCCCAGGCGCTCCCGCGCCTCTTCAAAGGTGACTTCCAGTCCCCAGCGCATCACAAACCAGTTGATGATCTGTTCGGCGCTCACCTTCGTATCGGTACAGGCAAAGACTTCGTCACGCAACTTCCCTTTGGGATCGCGCGTGTGGCAAGTCGCGGAGTCTGGCTGTGGCGACAATTGCGGCGTCAAAGATATCGTTGTTGAAATGGTAATCGCGGGCCTCAATGATAATCTCAGCGTCGAGTGGCGTACATTCGAAACAGGGATTTCGCAGTAAGTCGCGCACCCATTCGCGGAAAGGTTTGCGGAGTTTGATATGTCCAGCCTGTTCGAGCATCGAAACCTCCCATAGCGCCGGAGCCGGGATCAGGATAAACGCCTCCCCTCTCTCTGCTTGCTCGAAAGCCTCACGGGCGCGGTCAGAGAGTTGAACGTTGTTACGGCCAGCGTAATAGATCAACGGATGTGTGTCGGTGACGTAAACGGACATTTATTGCTCTGGTTCACGCAACTTCTCTGCTGTGCGCTGGATCGATTCCGCGACCCGCCGACTGATTTCAATCGTCGCAGTTTCAATGTCGCCTATATGCGTGATCGAACCGGCGAGCGGCTCGGGCTTTGGAAATTGTTCGAACAGGGCCTTAATCAGTTCTTTCCTCTGCTCGATAGAAAGAGTCTGAGCGGCGCTGGCCAGTTTCTTTTCCGCGCTTCGGGCTTCGTTCAATCCAAGAATCTTCCGCAAGTAGTCGTTGACCGATAAGCCACACGCGGAGGCCTGGGCTACGATGGCCTGCAGAATCTCAGGCGCGATCTGTTCGTGTAAAACTCCATTCATAAGCGTCTCCTGCAGACTGCGTTTTTGCAAATATTGCAAGTTTAGAATAACCCGGTTTAAAGCGGATCAGCAACGGGCAGCGCAACTTCCAGCCGTTGTGTCAGCGACTGACAGAGTCGCCCGCTGACAGACAGCTTACAAAACCTGATGTAATCTGCCTCATACTGACACGGCACACCGGGATGCGCAGTGGCGAGGCCCTCAACCTGAAGATCAAGCAGGTCGATCTTCAGGAACGGACCATCCTACTCAACAAAACTAAGCGTGGGAAATCCCGTCGGGTTCCGCTGAATGAAATTGCTTACGAGACGGTCACCGGTCTCATCGCCGGGGCTAAAGAAAAAAAGACGGAGTATCTGTTCTTCAATTCCAAGACCGGGAAGCCGTACAAATGGCTGCGACGCAGTTTCCGCTCGCTTATGAAACTGGCAGGCATTACTGATTTCAAGCGGCATGACCTGCGGCACGATGCGGCAACCAATATGGTCGAATCTGGAGCGAGTCTGATTGAGGTGCGGGACATCCTTGGTCATTCAGACATTCGCATGACACAGCGTTATGCGCATGCGAAAGAACAGCGAGTTCATCAGGCGGTGGCGAGACTGGCGGAGAGGGCAAAAAAAATGTCCCAAATTTGTCCCAAAAGAAGAAAAGCAGGCCGGGCGGCCTGCCGTAACTTCTTGATTCTGTTGATGGCCAGGGACGGAATCGAACCGCCGACACACGGATTTTCAGTCTAAACTGACCGTTTTCGGCCAAATTCAATGAGGTTTTATGTGTGCCGCTGTATAGCTTGTAAAGAGCTATACAGCGGCTTTTTGTTTTTCTGAGTTCCGCTTGGTTGGCCTCAGTTCGCACACTGGACGCACACATGCAAAAAAAATCTCAACATCCCAACAACGGACAGGTAGGTCCCAAAAC
>DASUFM010000882.1:0-3114 GCA_036274535.1 Blastocatellia bacterium | reverse complement strand
AAACTGATGAAGGCGAAACCCACGACTTATGCGCCGACGCTGGCGGTCTATGAACCACGCGGACGCGACATCCTGACGCCTTTGCTCAGCGCAGTGCTGACGCCGCCGGCGCGAACCAGGTACGCGCCACCGCAGAATCCTCCGATGCGGCCCGCCGACGGTTCGATCGAAAACGGCGACCAGCCCAGGTTGCGCCGCTGGACGATTCTGCAAAACAACACCGCCGCGCTGCGCAAAGCGGGAATCACTTTCGGCGTGGGCACCGATTCGGGCGTCACCGGCGCGCATCATGGATGGGCCACACTGCGCGAATTGCAATTGCTGGTCGCGGGCGGCTTGTCCCC
Organism: Blastocatellia bacterium; assembly: GCA_036274535.1. GTDB lineage: Bacteria > Acidobacteriota > Blastocatellia > RBC074 > RBC074 > JAJVID01. The sequence continues at coordinate 2,770 of DASUFM010000882.1, read as the reverse complement.
CGTCGAAGCGATTACGGCCGCGACAGGCGCCGCCGCCAGGGCGATCAAAGTCGATGGCGAACGCGGGACGATCGCGCCGGGCAAGCTCGCCGATCTGGTTCTGGTCGATGGCGAGCCGCACAAGGACATCCACGACATCGAAAAAATCAAGCGAGTCTTCCTGGGAGGGCGAGAGGTCGATCGAGAAAAACTGGCTCGCGAAATCGCCGAACCCGGCCTGACTCCGCTGCCTGTGGCTAAGGCCGGAGAGTTGATAGACGACTTTGAAAGCGCCAGTGGCCGCAGTTCCATAGACACGCTCTGGATCAATTCCACCGATTCCGGCGTAGACGCCACGAAGATGCTCTTCGGCAGGGTCATGCGTAAGGCCGGCGATCATGCGTTGTCGGTCACCGCGCGAATGTCGGGGAAAGACCGCTCGTTCGGCCGCGTCGACATCCCTTTGAGCCGCGGCGCCATCGAACCCGTGGACGCCAGCGCGTTCCGCGGCATACGATTTGACGCGCGCGGCGACGGCAATTACCAGTTGATCGCCTCCGCATACGACGCCCCCAATTTCCAGGCCCCTTTCATAGCCTCTCCGCAATGGCGGACGATACGTATAGACTTCTCATCGCTCAAACAGATCCAGGGCGAAAGCGTCTCCTGGCCCGGCGACAAACTACGGATGCTCAGTTTCGAAATCGCGCGCGCCGCCGGAACTTTCGCATGGCTCGAAATCGATAACCTGAAATTTTATCGTTGATCGCCGGGCTGATAAGGGCTAAATTGATCGTGTATCAGGATGCCTTCCCTGGCCGACAACCTGCCCCCACTAACGCCCACTAACGGTAAGATGAAATTATGACCAATCAATCGTCTCTCTATAAAAACCTCAACACGTACATCGGCGCCAGCCGTAATGAATTTGAAGACAAGCTCGCGGCGCTCGTTGAAACTCCGAGCATCAGCAGCGATCCGGAGCGGTCCGGGGACATCAGGCGCTGCGGCGAAATCGCGGCGCAATTCCTGACCGACCTGGGCGCCAGGGCGGAGCTCGTCTCGACGCCCGGCAACCCGGTGGTCTTCGGCTCGATCATCACTGATCAGAAATATCCGACGGTGACGATATACAATCATCTGGACGTGCAACCCGCCGACGCTTCGGAATGGCATAAAGCGCCGTTCACTTTCTACAAGGAAGGCGATCGCTACGAAGGCCGCGGGACTACCGACGACAAAGGGCCCGGGCTGACCGCCATGCTGGCGGTTCGGTACGCAGTCGATAACGGATTGCCTCTCAACTTCAAATTCATCTGGGAGCTCGAAGAGGAAATCGGTTCGCCGAACTTCGAATACTTCGTCAAACACAACAAAGGGCATCTGCAAACCGATTCGGTAGTCGTTTCCGACACGATCTGGATCTCGCGCAAACAGCCCGCCGTGCCTTACGGCCTGCGCGGCATGCAGGGCTTTCTCTTTAAGCTGGAGACGCACGCAAAAGACGTGCACTCGGGTCTGGTGGGCGGCGTGGCGCGCAACCCGATCGGAGAGCTGGCTCAGCTCGTCAGCCAGTGTTACGACGCGAAGACTGGCAAGGTGAAAATACCGGGCTTTTACGACGACGTGGTTCCCGCGACCAAGGCCGAGGTCAACAGCTTCGTCAATTCGGGCTTCACGACCAGGGGCTACCAGAAGGCTCACGAGCTGAAAACCATCCGCCCGAATATGAAGAGCGAGGCCGACGTGCTCAAAGCGTTCATGGCCATGCCGACCTTCGAATTGCACGGCATCACCGGCGGATACAGCGGCCCCGGCGTCAAGACCATCGTGCCCTATCACGCCGAAGCCAAGGTCAGCGCGCGACTCGTGCCCAATCAACGCACGGCGAAGATCGCGAAACTGGTCAAGGATTACGTCAAGCAGCTCAACCCCGATGTGAAGGTCGAGGCGCTACCCGGGCTTGAACCCTTTTCAGGAGACTTCAGCGGCCCTTACGCCGACGCCGCGCGCGTGGCGATGAAATTCGCCTTCGGCAAGGAGCCTGCCTTCACACGCGAAGGCGGATCGATCGGCGCGGTCGTCACGCTGCAAAAACATCTCAAAACGCCGATCACCTTTCTAGGCTTGAGCCTGCCCGAACACGGCTACCACGCAAAAAACGAGAATTATGACTGGGGCCAGACCTCCGGCGGAATCAAGATGTTCGTCAAATATTTTGAGGAGATCTCCAAGCTGAGATAAAGAGAGACAAGGAGACAGGAAGAAAAGGAGACAAGGAGCAAGAAATACCATCCTTGTCTCCTCTTCTCCTTGTCTCCTTGTCTCCTTGTCCCTTTGTCCCCTTCTCCCTGTCTCCTTGCCTACTCCCCATTCCCTATCTGGACAACTCCTGAATCACCTGCCACTCCACACTGCTCACCGGCATCACGGACAGGAGCGGAAGCCGCGCCGGATCGAAGCCGTTCAGAGCGCGCGCGGCTCTGATTTCGGCCAATAGGAGCGGCTCTATGAATTTGCGTTTTGGTTTGATTTCGACGACGACGAGGGACGCGTCATCTTCTATGGGGTCCGGATATGCGTCGGAGACGGCTTCGGCCGTTCCGATGACGGCGTTTTCTTCGCCTTCATGATAAATAAGGATTTGATCGCCGAGCCGCACCTCGCGCAGGTTCTTGAGCGTGATGCTGTTCCTCATGCCGCCCCACATCACCCTCTGATCGCGCAGCAGATCTTCATATGAGTAATCTTCCGGTTCCGTTTTAAAAAGCCAACGGTTGGGCATAGGTTC
>DASUFM010000881.1:0-4157 GCA_036274535.1 Blastocatellia bacterium | reverse complement strand
AGACTTTCAGCCATGCCGTTGAATTCGCCCGCGAGTTGCGCGATCTCGGCGCCGCTTCTCGGCGCGACGACGCGATACGCGAGGTCGCCACGGCCGATAGCCTTGGCCCCGATCAGTATATCTCTGATCGGGCGCAGCAGGCTGTGGCGCATCACCAGCAGCGTGACCACGATGATCGCGGCGAACAGCGCCAGCGTGATCAAAACAATGTCGCGGCGCGCGTTGGCGTATTGAGCTTTGACGAATTCGGCCGGCTGCGAAATCTCGAACGCCCCGCGGCGCGCGGCGCTGATGCGAACCGGCATGATCACCGAATAAACTTCGCTGCCGCTGCGGCTCTGCGTGATCTCGACCGGCGTTCCGGTCGAGATCACGCGCTTCGCCTCGGGACTTTCGACGATCTTATCGGCCTCCAGCGGATTGGAAAACATCGCCACGTGGCCTTCTTCGTCGAAGAGAATGACCCCGAAGATCCTGGGGTTCTCGCTCAAGCGATCGATCAGCCGCTGCGCGTCACCGATGCGTCCTGCGCGGTAGATATCTTCCAATGTCAGTCGCAAAGTTATGGCATGCGCATATAGTTCGTTGCGCAAAGCGCGTTCATGAATCGCTTCGCGCTGGCGCAGGATGAAATAACCGCCCAGGACCATTATCGCGCCCACCGCTATAGTTAAAAGTAAAATCAATCTGGCGCTCAGACTCATATGTCATGCCTTTCCGGCTAAATCGGGACAGCCACGATTGGCGTATCCTATCGCAGAGGTCTCTGTGATAGGATATATATTGCATTAAGCGGATTTCCCCGCAAATCTCCTGCCAGGCGTATGAAGTCCGTTTGGCAGGGCTTCCAGACATTCCACTGTCCCAGATTGCCACATCCGCAGAGATTAACTTTCGGCCTGAAGAAGTTCTCTCTAAACCCTGAGCGTCATAAATCTATGGCGTTACATCCTCCAACAACCTCGGCACGCGGCTTGTAGATTGGATGAGAGATGATCGGTCAGATGATTGATCACAACGCTTTCATCCTCGATGCGAGATGAAGTGGGCGCTCGCCTCAGAAGAACCATTAAAGATCAAGGGGAAAACATTGAAGGATCGGACAACCACAATTGGGGCGCGCATTCCGGCGGCCACTTACCGCCTGCAATTCAATTCGGGATTTACTTTCAGGCAGGCGTCGGGGCTGGCGACTTACCTGCATGACCTCGGCGTCAGCGATTGCTACGCTTCGCCGCTTCTCACTGCGAGGCGGGGCAGTCCGCACGGTTACGACATCACCGATCATTCCACTCTCAATCCGGAAATCGGCTCGGAGGAAGAGTTCGCCGAGTTCGCGCGATGTCTGAGCAGGCGCGGAATGGGCTTGATTCTGGATGTAGTGCCCAACCACATGAGCATCGCCGGTTCCAGCAACCGCTGGTGGAACGACGTGTTGGAGAATGGCCCCAGTTCGCCTTACGCGCAATTCTTCGACGTCGACTGGCGGCCGCCCAAGCCGGACCTGGACGGCAAGACGCTGCTGCCGATGCTCGGCGATCAATTCGGCCGCGCGCTGGAAAACCAGGAAATCACGATCACCTGCCGACAGGGCGCTTTCTTCGCCAACTACTACGAAACATGGTTGCCTATCGCGCCGCGCAGTTACGCTCAAATCCTGGAACCGGCGTTGGCGGAAATGAAAGAGGCCTACGGCGAACATCACCCGCATGCGCTTGAATTGGAAAGCATCATCACGGCGATCGGCCATCTGCCGCACCGTCACGAAACCTCTTCCGAAAAAATCAGGGAGCGCCAGCGCGAAAAAGAGATTATCAAACGCCGTATCGATCTTCTGCTGGCGGAATGCGACACGGCGCGGCGCGCTGTGGACAAGTCGCTGCGGGATCTGAACGGAACGAAGGGAATTCCGGAGAGTTTCGACCTGCTGGAGAGGCTGCTGGCCGACCAGGCTTACCGGCTCTGCTTCTGGCGCGTCGCCGCGGACGAGATCAATTATAGGCGTTTCTTCGATATCAATGAACTGGCGGCGATCCGAGTGGAAGATCAGCAGGTCTTCGCCGCCGTCCACGAATTGATACTGAATCTGATTGAACGAGGTTTCGTGACCGGACTACGGATTGATCACGTGGACGGGTTGTTCGATCCGGTACAGTACCTCGGCGATCTGCAAGCCGCATGTCTGGAAGCGCGAGCGCGAGCAACGGCGTCTCATCCTGCCGCCCCCCACTCCCTGACGTATTGCGCGGAAGACCGCGGCAAGCCCTTCTATATCGTAGTCGAGAAGATCCTCAGCCAGGGCGAATTGATGCGCCCGGACTGGCCGGCCTACGGGACGACCGGCTACGGATTTCTCAATCAACTCAACGGCGTTTTTGTCGAATGCGCCAACGAAGCGGGGATGCGCCGGCTTTACGAACGCTTCACTGGCGGAGCGCCGAACTTCGCCGACCTGATCTACGAGTGCAAGAAGCTCATTCTGCGCGTGGCGATGTCCAGCGAGTTGCATGTGCTGGCGCGCCGGCTGGATCGCATTTCTGAACAGGGCCGATTCTCGCGCGATTTCACGCTCAACAGCCTGCAATACGCGCTCGGCGAAGTCATCGCCTGCTTTCCTGTTTATCGCAGCTACATACGCAAGGAACAGGCGGAGGTCGGCCAGGAGGACCGCCGCCACATCCTCGTAGCCATCGGCGAAGCCAAACGGCGCAACCCGGCCACCAGCCCTTCGGTCTTCGATTTCATAGGCAATCTCATGCTCCTCGGAGACCCCGCCGGATTGACCTGCGAGCAGCGGGACGCGCGGCGCGATTTCATACTGCGATTCCAACAACTGACCGGGCCGGTGATAGCGAAAGGAATGGAGGACACGGCCTTTTATCGCTACTACGCGCTGGCCTCGCTGAACGAGGTCGGCGGCGAACCGCAACGGTTCGGAATTAACGTGAAGGAATTCCACGACCTCAACGCCCGGCGGATGGTCGAGCGTCCGCACGGCCTTTCAGCCACCTCCACGCATGACGCCAAACGAGGCGAAGACGCCCGCGCGCGGATCAACGTCCTTTCTGAGATTCCGGGCAAATGGTATCGCGCCATTCGCCGGTGGCGAGACATCAACCGCGAAAACAAGGCCCGGCTCGAAGATCAGGAGGTTCCCTGCTCCAACGTGGAGTACCTGCTTTACCAGACTCTGGTGGGCGCGTGGCCGTTCGACCAGTCGGACGCGGACCGTTACGCCGACTTCATCCGCCGCATCCAGGAGTACATCATCAAGGCGATGCGCGAAGCCAAAGTTCATACAAGTTGGATCAGCCCCAATGAGGATTACGAGCGCGGGACGCGACAATTCATCAAGACGATTCTGAAACCGGAAAGAACCAATCGCTTCCTCAAGTCCTTCTCCGAATTCCACGCGCCGATCGCCCGAGCCGGGATCTACAACTCGCTGGCCCAGACGCTGCTTAAGATCGCCTCGCCTGGCGTGCCCGATTTTTATCAGGGAGCGGAGCTTTGGGATTTCAGCCTCGTGGACCCTGACAACCGCCGGCCGGTCGATTTCGCGAAGCGGCGTGAGGCGCTCGCGTCTCTGCCCATTGAAGACGAGGAGGAAGATGAAACCGATCGGGCAAATCTGGTCAACCGGCTCATCTCCAACCCATGTGACGGCCTGATCAAGCTTTACCTGACGGGCCGCGCTCTACGCTTCCGCCGCGTCCGCCGCGCGTTGTTCGCCGTAGGAAACTATCTGCCTCTCGCCTCGCGCGGAAAAAAGGAGAACCACGTCATTGCCTTCGCGCGCATACTGAAAGAACAGATCGCCGTGATCGTGACCGGGCGTTTTTTCACCCGGTTGGGCGACCTGAATCGCCCGCCGGTGGGAAGCGAGGTCTGGGGCGATTCGTCCGTGGCTCTGGATTATTCCCAGGCCGCCGGATTATATCGAGAGGTGTTCACCGGGCGACTGATTCGCGCCGAGCGCAAAGGCGACGGCGCTGATCTGCCGCTGGCGCAGGTCTTCTCTCATTTACCGGTGGCGCTGCTTGAATGGGTGAAAGAATGAATGGCGCCTGCAGGTCTTATGAGTCCTACGGGCCCCATCCATAAGGATCCGGGGATTTTCGGATGAGCGTAACCGATCCAGGTCATTTGGCCGTAGT
>DASUFM010000880.1:0-3406 GCA_036274535.1 Blastocatellia bacterium | reverse complement strand
ATGAGCGAGTTTTACGCCGGTCGTGACGATCAGGAATCCATCGCCACTATTCACCGCGCGCTGGAGCTCGGCGTTAATTTTCTGGATACGTCGGATATGTACGGGCCGTACACCAATGAAGAACTGGTCGGGCGCGCGATCAAGGGGAAGCGCGATCAGGTGTTTCTGGCCACCAAGTTCGGCATTGTGCGCGACCCCGACGATCCGACCGTGCGGGGCGTCAATGGCAGTCCGGAATACGCGCGGAAGTCTATCGAGGGCAGTCTCCGGCGGCTGGGCGTGGAGACCATAGATCTTTATTACCTGCATCGCGTCGACCCCAGGGTTCCGATCGAAGAGACGGTCGGCGCGATGGCGGAACTGGTCAGTGAGGGCAAGGCGCGTTACATAGGCCTGAGCGAGGCTTCGCCCGCGACGCTGGATTGCGCGCATAAAACGCATCCGATCACCGCGTTGCAGAGCGAGTATTCTTTATGGACTCGCGATCCCGAACGTGAAGTATTGCCGGCCTGCCGCAGGCTGGGCATAGGCTTCGTGCCTTATAGTCCGCTGGGACGCGGCTTTCTCACCGGCGCGATCGCCAGGCCGGAAGATTTGAAAGACGGCGATTACCGCCGCAACAATCCTCGCTTTCAGGGCGAGAACTTCACCAGGAATCTGCGTCTGGCGGACGACGTGAAGGCGCTGGCGGCGAAAAAAGGAATCCTGCCGTCGCAGCTGGCCCTCGCCTGGGTCATGGCTCAGGGCGAAGACATTGCGCCGATCCCGGGAACCAAGCGACGCAGGTACCTGGAGGAGAACGTCGGGGCGATGGATGTCACTTTCAGCATAGAGGAATTGGCTGTGATTAACGCGCTCTTTCCGCCCGACACCGCGGCGGGACCGCGTTACCCCGAAGCTATGATGAAGATGGTTAATGGATGAGGTCAGTAAATCGCGAAATGACCGGAGAGATTCATTTACCATTTTCCATATGAGATTTGTCATTTGCCATTGCCGGAGACGATGTCTTATTGGGCAATGAAAGATTTCCGGGCAATGACAAATGTCAAATCATATATGAAATATGGAAAATGCTTTTCCTCACTGATTTCGCGCTTTTGAAGGTACTGAGAGGGAGGAAGCGCTCTTGGAAAAGAACGTCAATTTTTTACTGAAGCATAAGTTCGTCATCGGAGGGGCGCTAATGGCGATCGTCATCGCCGTGCTGATCGCCGTCAGCGGGTCGAAGAGCAAAGGGAAAACGCCGGCCGCCGCGCCTCCGCCGGCCAACGTCGAAGTGGCGCAGGTCTCGCGGCAGGATGTCCCGATCTACAGCGAATGGATAGGCTCTCTGGACGGGATGGTGAACGCGGAGATCAGGGGACAGGCGCCAGGCTATTTGCTCAGGCAGAATTACAAGGAAGGCTCTTTTGTCAGGAAAGGGCAGTTGTTGTTCGAGATCGATCCGAGGCCGTTCCAGGCGGCGCTCGATCAGGCCAACGGCGATCTGGCGAAGGCTCAGGCGCAACTGGCCCAGGCTAACAGCCAGCTCCTTCAGGCGCATGCGCAACTGGCCCAGGCCGAGGCGAATCAGGTCAGGGCCCAGCTCGACGTGGATCGCTACACGCCGCTCGCAAAACAGAAAGCGATTACCACCCAGGAATACGACAACTCGGTTCAGTCCAACATCGCGGCGAAGGCCCAGGTCAAGGCCGCCAACGCCGGAGTAGAGATGGCCAAATCCGCGATTGTCGCGGCCAACGCCGCGGTCGAAGCGGCGAAGGCCACGGTGAAGACCGCGGAGCTCAATCTGAGCTTCACAAAAATCACTTCTCCCATCGATGGCGTCGCCGGGATCGCCACCGCTCAGGTCGGCAACCTGATTCAACCGGGCGGCGCGGCGCTGACTACGGTTTCGACCCTGGACCCGATCAAGGTTTATTTCACGCTCAGCGAGCAGGAATACCTCAATTACGCCAGACGCAATTCGATTCAAAGCAGCTGGGGCGCGGGATCCAAAGGGGCCGGGACGGCGGGCGGGCCGGGTGGATTGGAATTGGAACTGGTACTGGCCAACGGCTCTACCTATCCGCAGAAAGGGAAGTTTTTCGTCGCCGACCGTCAGGTCGATCAGAAGACTGGCGCGATTCGGCTGGCCGGAATCTTTCCGAATCCCGGCAATACTCTTCGGCCGGGGCAGTACGCCAGGGTTCGCGCGATAACCAGCAGGATGGAGAGCGCGCTGCTGGTCCCGCAGCGGGCGGTCACGGAGCTACAAGGCAGTTATCGCGTCGCCGTCGTGGGCAATGACAACAAAGTCAGCGTCAGGCCCGTCAAGGTCGGCCCTCGCGTCGGGACGATGTGGGTGATCGAAGACGGATTAAAGCCGGAAGAAAGAGTCGTCGCCGAGGGGACGCAGAAAGTCAGGCCGGACGCGACTGTCAATCCCATACCGTTTAAATAATTGCGGATTGCGGATTGCGGATTGCGGATTGTAAATGGAGCCTTCAGAACTGGGTGTTTTTATAGCTCGTTGATCATTTGCCCAGTTAGGATGGATACGCTGAACAATCCGCAATCCGCAATCCGCTACCCGCAATCCCAGGGGCCATATGATTTCAAATTTCTTCATACGGCGGCCGATTGTGGCGATGGTTATCGCCATCATCACTATTCTCGCCGGCCTCATTTCGATGAGGAAACTGCCGTTGGCCCAGTTCCCGAATATCGTTCCTCCGCAGATTATCACGTCGACGATTTATACGGGAGCTGATGCGGTCACGATCGAACAATCCGTTTCCACGCCGCTGGAGCAGCAGATGAACGGAGTGGACGACATGCTTTACATGCAGTCCACCAACGCGAACGACGGCACGCAGCAATTGACGGTCACGTTCGATGTGGGGACTGATCCGAACACCGCCCAGGTGAACGTGCAAAACCGCCTGGCGCAGGCGCAGCCGAACCTTCCCACGGACGTCAGCCAGTACGGGCTGGCTCTTCGCAGGGCCACCGGACTTCCGATGCTCCTGATCTCCGTCTATTCGCCCAACCGCAGCTACGATTCGCTCTTCCTGGCCAACTACGCGAATATCAACATCAACGACGTGCTGTATCGCGTGCCGGGCGTGGGCGAGGTGAGGATCTTCGGCTCCAGCGATTACGCGATGCGGATCTGGGTCAAGCCGGACGTTCTGGCCAAGCTGGGTCTGGGCGTCCCAGACCTGGCCACCGCCGTCAGGCAACAGAGCGCCGTCAATCCGGCGGGCCAGGTGGGCGCGGAGCCTTCGCCGCCGGGCAAGGAGATGACATACACCATCCGCGCGCGAGGAAGGCTGCAGACGCCTGAAGAGTTCGGCCAGATCGTGGTCCGTTCCAACCCCGACGGCTCGGTCGTGAGGTTGAAGGACGTCGCGCGGATAGA
>DASUFM010000879.1:0-2605 GCA_036274535.1 Blastocatellia bacterium | reverse complement strand
CGCCGCTTCCGGCGATACTCAAGAATTTCTCGGTCGATCTGTTCGTCGCTTACGCCATGCAATGCATCGGAGACGCGTGATAGTGATTTAGTGAATTTCGCCGACCAGCCGGCTGGCCTTCCGCGCTTCTTCTCTCGATAGTCTTTCAGCACCTGCTGAATGCGCGCTTCGGCAGCGGCCACGATCTCGCTGAGCGGCAGTTTGATTGGCTCCAGTTTGACCCCGCCTACGGCAGGTTCCGGGCGAATCACGAGTACATTAGGCCTGCGGCTGAATCGACTCGGCCAAACATCCGAGAGCATCTGCGCGGCGCGCGGCGCGGATAATCCATAAGACTTGACCAGAATCTCCAACGCCTGCATGCGCACCACATCCTCGAAACTGTATTGTCGCTCGCTGCCGCGTCCACGCCCGGCCTTAGACGGGCGCAGGTATCCCGCATCCACGGTATTCTGTAAACGTTTGGTGGAAATGTTCAAAGCCGCGGCCACCTGTCCGGCTTTTAAAGTGAGATTGCTCATATCCCAATTTTAATTGAAACTGACGTGAAGTTTCAATATATCACGTTCATTGCAATTTGTGGACGCCCCCTTCCACCGCAGGCTTATATCTGCACACGCTGGAGGCGATCTTCCGAACCTCATCCTCGGCCAGCGGCGGATCGCATCGTTTATTGTTCGTGACCAGCAATGCCGCCTCGATCTCTTCGGCCCCCATACCGCGCCGGCGCATCGTTCCGGCCAGGCTCATCAATGTGTCGTTGCGATGGCCTTCAGGAATGGCTCCACCGATTACAGAGTTCCCGTTCGCGCGCGATTTGTGTTCCGCTCGCAACAGCCGCAGAAACCACTCGGGGGCGTCTACGATCGGCGCGTCGTTCCTCCAGCGATATCGCCTGCAGCTCGTATGGAGCGACGGCGCGACAACTATCGCTCCGCCTTCTCCTTTGATGTCCAGGCCCGGTCCTAACATTCCCGTTGAGTTCTTCACATGAAAGTCCGGATACTTGAATAGATAATGGACACCGCCACCGCCAGTGTACGCGATTCGAGTCTCCGGCAATTCGCCGTGTTCGGCTTCAAGAGAAGCCAGCGCTTCTGCGCCGCCCCTGCGCGGATCAACGTCGAGCGCAAAGATGCCCGATTCTTTTCCGGTCGCGACGCCGATATTCGCGTCTTCCCAGGTTTCCCACCACCGCCGGATTTTCGCTTCATCGGTCGAGGCGTCATGCAATCCGTTTTTCGTGCGCGGATGTTTGCCGGCGCTATTACAAACGGACTGATGACAGGGATGTTTGCCACTGTCCTTACAGGTATTCTTATGGCATGGGTGTTCGCCAATTTGCGGACAAGTAGTCCTCATGCAGGAACAGGGTCTGGCGACGTCTCCGGTAGGAGTGTGAACGGGAAAAACGGGCCAGCCGTACTCTGCATAGCGTAACGCAATGGCAACCAGCTTATTCATGAACCAATCGCCTTTTTTGCTTTCGCGCCAATCGGCCCGGATTCAGAGGTTGGTTTGAAGGTAATTAATCGAACGTATTTGTTCCTGCCGTCTGAATCCTTACCTACGCTCCGGCTAAACCAAATTGCGGACGCGTATGTATTATCCGGCGAACGGCGCGTGAAGACCTGGCCGTTCCATTCGACAGCCGTGGCCCCGTCGCTATCTCGATTAAGAACGGTTGCGCCAATTGATGGCCAGTCAAACGTGAGATATTCGCTTAAAGGCCGCTGGTAATTGGGAGCGGGATTTGACGAGATGGCCATCTGGCGCAGGTGCGCTTCGACGCCCTGGAGGCTCGCCGCAATCATCCGGAGTATCTCAGTCTGTTCGGTGATTCGTTATGTGGTCAGCCACATAACGAATCGAACTTGATATATATGGTCTTGTCGGAGTGGACGGGTTTGGTCAACTCACACTCGAATGGATGGGCCGGCAGCGGAAGCAATCGAGGGCGCTCCTGTTCAAAGGCTTGAGCGACAGTGAGTGAGGAGTCGTCAGGCCAGCGACGCTCAAGCGTCACCTGATCGCGCCATTCGAGGGCCTCGCGATTGAGCCGTTCGAGAGAGGTGAAGGGACGGGCGGCGAAGAAAGAGTCGCGCAGATAGCGGATAGTACGTTCGACGCGGCCTTTTTCGTTGCCGCGAGCAGGGCGACAGGGGCGAGCGGCGAAATGGTAGTGGCCGCAGAGTTCGAGCAGGCGTGGATTAAAGCGGACGGACTCGCCGTGTCGTTCGAGGACGACGGCCTTGAGGTTATCGTAGAGGCAGGTTCTGACTACGCCGCCTAGATCGGCGAAGGCGTTGACGTGGCCGGCCAGAAAGTTCTCCAGAGTCTGGTCAAAGAAAAACTCGAAGTAGAAGGCGCGACTATAAGAGAGAGTCAGGACAAAGCAGGAGAGGCGGCGCTGCGCGCGGCCGACAGTGACGGTCCCGAAAGAAGCCCAGTCGACTTGTCCCTGTTCACCAGGCAGGACCGAGAGGCGCAGAAAGGCTTCGCTAGTTGATGGGCGAAGTTGTCTGACGACGCGGCGGAGTTGTGAAATGGAGCCCTGATAGCCGCGATCGCGCAGCATCTGGAAGAGCCTGGTGGCCCTCAAGCG
>DASUFM010000878.1:0-2526 GCA_036274535.1 Blastocatellia bacterium | reverse complement strand
TAGTCTCGAAGGCCATGATCGGCGCCGAGCGCATCAAGGAAGTGATTCAGACAGAGCGCGAAGCCCGCGACATGCGGGGCGCGCGTCCGGCGCACAAATTCAAAGGCGAGGTCACGTTCGATCGTGTCACATTCGGCTATGAGGATGAACGCCCCGTTCTGAAAGATGTGAGCCTGACCATCAAGCCGGGCCAGTTCGTCGCGCTCGTGGGGCCGACCGGCGGTGGAAAATCAACGCTTGCCGGCCTCATCGCGCGTTTTTATGACCCGCAGTCAGGTCAGGTAATGATTGACGGAGTGGACACTCGCAATTTCACGGTCAAATCGCTGCGCCAGCAGATCAGCTTCGTCTTGCAGGAGACGCTGCTCTTCCACGCGCCGGTCTGGCAAAACATCGCCTACGGCAAGCCCGAAGCCACGCGCGATGAGATCATCAGGGCCGCCAAACTGGCGAATGCGGACGAATTCATCGAGCGTATGCCGCAGGGCTACGACACGGTGATCGGAGAGCGCGGCGCCACACTCTCCGGCGGGCAGCGCCAGCGCATCGCTATCGCGCGGGCCATCATTCGCGACTCTCCGATCTTGATTCTCGACGAGCCGAGTTCGGGGCTGGACGCGGCGTCGGAAGAACTGGTCTTCGAGGCGCTCGGCCGATTGACGAGGGATAAAACCGCCATCGTGATCGCGCACCGGCTGACGACTGTCAGGAAGGCGGACGTCATTTTCGTTTTGCAAGACGGAGTCATTGTGGAATCCGGGGCGCACGACGAACTGATGGCGCGCAGCGGACTCTATGCCCATCTATACGAGATTCAATTCAGCGATACAGCCGCGGCAGGCGTCGGATGCGGTTAGCAACGGGAGGAAGGCGAATTCACGACAACACTCGACGTGCTCACAGTGGCAATCGCCCGTCTCCGGGTCGTTCTTTACCTTGTCAATGCTCATCCTCTATGGCGCGGTAGCCTGCCGGATGGTGTAGGCGCAACTCGTAATCGGTCGTGACCTCGATGCGGCGGAAGCCTGAGCCGGTGTTAGCGCTGCGGTAAGTGATCATCCATTGCCGATCGAGCAGCTCGTTCAACTCCTTGAAGTACGGATCGAAGGTAACGAAGTCCGACCCGGAGAAGAAGGCTTGGCCGCCGGTCTCGTCGGCCAGGCGATTGAGCGCGCCTTGCCCATGATTGACGGCCATCCGGTTCCAGCGAGTCCATCCGGCTGACGGCGCGAAGAATGGAAAGATCACTACCCCTCGCCGCTGCGCCTCGCTGATCGCTTGATCCAGGTAGGGCGAGAAGAGCGGGCTCGCGTTGCGGAAACCTTGCGACAGATCCAGGCCGTCCGAAATCAGCAGCGCAAGGCGCCGCCCCGCCGGTTGCGCGTCGAAGCGGCGCAACGCTTCCGAAACCTGGATGTAAGGGCTGTAGGTCGAGGCCGACCGGCTGCCGGCGATGATGCGCAGCGATTCGGCGGCGCGCGCGCGATCCGTGGTGAAATCCTGGGCGACGCGCAGGCTGCCTGTGGAGATATAGGCCGTCATCACCCGCGAACCTTCTGGAGCCTCGCGGATGAAGTCTTTGATACATTGAATCTCGTTGTTGACGTGCGAAACCAGATCATCCTGGATTAACACGGCGATGATCGGCGGAGCCTCGCTCGCGCGTCTGACGGAAAGGATGCGCTGCTTCTTTTTCTCTTCCGTGACCAGGAAATCCTCGGGCTGCAATCTCGCGGCGATCGCGCGAGCGCGGTCGTTCTGTGGCATCGCGGTGACTAGAATCGTCACAGTCGAGTCGCGGCTGTGGACCTGGGCCTCGGCGGTTTGGCTTTGCGAGACGCCGCCGCTTACAAACAAGGCTCCGATGAAAGCGGCGGGGATGATGACTGACAGGAAAATCCGGCGTTGATTGAATAATGTGTCATGCATTTTGGTCCTCCTCTTCGTTTTCGTATGGGTCCATTTTGATCTCGTCTCGCATGTTTCCTCCGTTAGTGGATCGCGTTTGGTCAACCCGGCGTTCTTTAAGTCAGCCTCCTTGTAATCGGGAGTGTCGAGAGGGAAGAGAGCAATCATCGTGCCGGGTTCTCTATGTCCTTCCTGCGTCAACCGCCAAAACGCTTTTCGAGACGGGATCAGGCAAGAGCGCCAATGGCGTGGGGAATATCGCGCGCTCCATAACGCAAAATTACGCCATAGCGCCTGCTATACGCTTTATACAGTCTCTTGCGCGTTGGCATGAGTTTTGCTCTTCGTTGAACCCGGCGGTTATCCGATCACGCAAGGATGATGTGGATCCGGATCGAAAGGGGACTCTGATGGCGCCGGCCTCTCTGACGACAAAACGACTGTTCGCGGCGCGGCGCGGACGTGATTTAAAGGCTGCGTGAATATAAATATCAATCAACTACTACAGGAACCGAGTTATGGGAGGACGTAAAAGCGACAAGAGATACACAAACGAGGCGTGGACTAAACGCGTGGATCATGAAGCCGGAAGCCATCGGACGCGGCGCGCGTCGGCTG
>DASUFM010000877.1:0-3183 GCA_036274535.1 Blastocatellia bacterium | reverse complement strand
CGCTCGTAGACCGTGACGAAGATGTTGCAGATGATCGTTCCGACCATCACGCCGATAGTCAGCGCGGTGATTTCCGGCGTCGGCGATTCGTGAGCAATGATTCGTTCGATCGCGCTCAGCGAGATTTGATAGCAGGTAACGAAGAGAAATCCGGCGATGGCGAAGGCGGCGAGCGTCTCGAATTTGGCGTGGCCGTAAGGATGGTCCTCGTCCGGTTCGGCGGTCGCATACTTCATCACCACAAGACCGACCACGTTGTTTATCGAATCGACCGATGAATGGATCGCGTCGCTGATGACGCTCAAACTCCCGGCCAACATCCCTGCGACGAGTTTCCCGGCGACAACAGCGAGGTTCAGAGCGAGCGTCACCAGCAGCACGCGCCGCACGCCTTGCCGGTAATCCTCATTACTCGCGCTGTGAACATCATTGGTCATTGCTTATTGGCTATTGGCGATTGGTTGTCAGTCATTGGTCATACTGCAAAACAACGACCAATAACCAGTAACCAATGACCAATGGTTTCTCAATTGTCATCTGGTCAGCGTCCCGGCCGCGGGCTGCTGCTGGGTTACGCAATGGATCGATCCGAGTCCCCAGATCAGATTCACGCAATCGATGCCGACGACGCGGCGATCGGGGAAATGCCTCTGCAAAATCTCGCAGGCTTTCACGTCGTTCGCGTGCCTGTAAGTTGGAACCAGCACCGATTTATTGGCGATGTAGAAATTGGCGTAGCTTGCGGGCAGACGTTGCTTTTCGAAATAGATCGGCCCCGGCATCGGCAGCTTGACGACCTGCAGCGGCCTGCCGTCCTGATCTTTCATTCGCAGCAGGCGCTCGTAGTTCTCGGCCAGCGGCTTATAATTTTCATCATTCGGGTCGTCTTCCAGCACAGTGACGACCGTGTCCGGCGCGACGAAGCGCGTCAGGTCGTCGACGTGGCCGTCGGTGTCGTCGCCGACAATTCCGTCGCCGAGCCAAAGTATGTTGGTCACGCCCAGGTAATCTTTCAAATATCGCTCGATCTGTTCGCGGTTGAGCCGCGGATTACGGTTGGGATTGAGCAGGCAGGATTCGGTCGTAATCAATGTCCCTCGACCGTTGACGTCCAGCGAACCGCCCTCCATCACGATGCCCGGTTGAAAAAGGACTTCGTTCATCTCCTCCGCGATGCGGGTGGGAATTACGTCGTCCAGATCGTAAGGCGGATATTTATCGCCCCAGGCGTTGTAACCCCAGTCAATAATTGCGCGCTGTCGCGCGCCCCCGCTGTCGCGCACTACGTAAATCGGCCCGTGATCGCGCGCCCAGGCGTCGTTGGTCGGGTTGAAATGAAATCGCACCGCGTCCAGATTGACGCCGCCCGCGCGCAACAACTCATTGACGCGCTCGGCGAAATCGGCGTCGGCGACGTTGATCCGAACCAGCTCCGATTCGGCGAGATGGCGCGTCAATTCGACGAAGATTCCGGGAACGGATTCAAAAGCGCCGGGCCAACTCTCTTCCTTGTGCGGCCACGACAGCCATGTCGCTTCATGCGGCTCCCATTCGGCGGGCATGTGATAGCCAAGTTCTCGTGGAGTCATCTATTAATCAATCATCCGTTTCGTGATGTCCTGATAAGCGTCGATCCTGCGATCGCGCAGGAAGGGCCAGTGCGTGCGCTGCGTGTCGATCTTGCTGAAATCGCATTCGGCAATCAGGATGGTTTCTTCATCGACTCCGGCTTTAGCGATGATCTGCCCCGAAGGGTCGGCGATGAAGCTTTGCCCCCAGAATTGAATGCCGCCCTGCGGGTTTTTGTCCGGCGGCGGCTCGTAACCCACGCGGTTGGCGACCGCGACGTAAATGCCGTTGGCGATGGCGTGCGCGCGCTGGATCGTCTCCCAGGACGAATGCTGGCGCTCGCCGTATTCCTCCTTCTCGCTGGGGTGCCAGCCGATCGCGGTCGGATAAAACAAAATCTGAGCCCCGGTGAGCGCCGTCAGCCGCGCCGCTTCCGGATACCATTGATCCCAACAGACGCAAACGCCGGCGCGGGCGTAATGCGTGTTGAACGATTTGAACCCCAGGTCGCCCGGAGTGAAATAGAACTTTTCATAATAGAGCGGGTCGTCCGGTATGTGCATTTTGCGATAGACGCCGGCCAGATGCCCGTTGGCGTCTATCACCACTGCGGTGTTGTGATAAAGCCCCGGCGCGCGGCGTTCAAACAGCGACCCGATGATGACGACGCTGTACGCGGCGGCCAGCTTCGCGAGCGCCTCCGTGCTCGGCCCCGGAATCGGTTCGGCCAGCTCGAAGTTAGCGTGATCCTCGCTCTGGCAGAAATAGCGCGAGCGGAACAACTCCTGGGTCGAAATCACATGCGCGCCCTGGCGCGCGGCTTCTTCGATGCGCGTCAGACATTTGTCCAGATTCTCGCGCGGATCGTCGCCGCAACTCATCTGGATCAGCGCGACATTGGCTTTGTTATGATTGCTCTTTTCGGATTTCATACTACAATTATACCGCTTCTTGCCCGCTTAGACTCGCTACGCTACACTTCTTGCGTCAACTCTGGTTTGTCAATTTCTGTTCCAGATCAATGGATAACGAGGTGATTCTATGAAATCGATTTTGCTCGCATCTTTCGCCGCAGTTTCGATCTTCGCCATAGTCGGCCTGGGAGCGATCCCGGGAATATTTGAAGGAGAAAAAAATATGGAATCGACCGGGAAGAAGGAGGTCGCGACATTGGCCGGAGGCTGTTTCTGGTGTCTGGAAGCAGTCTACAACGACCTGCGCGGCGTGGAAAAAGTCGTTTCCGGCTACTCGGGCGGACGCGTGCCCGATCCGAGCTATGAAGATGTTTGCACGGGAAGAACCGGCCACGCCGAGGTCGTCCAAATCACATTCGACCCGCAGGCACTCTCGTTCAAGGAATTGCTGGAAGTCTTCTTCACCATACACGATCCGACAACTCTCAATCGCCAGGGCCCCGACGTCGGCACGCAATACCGCTCCGCGATCTTTTATCATTCGCCGGAGCAGAAAGAGGTCGCCGAAAAGGTCATCGCCGACATCAACGCCGCCAAAATCTGGAATGGTCCGATCGTCACCGAAGTCACTAAATTCGCGGTTTTCTACCCGGCGGAGGAATATCACCAGCGGTATTACGAGCGCAACCCGAATCAGGGC
>DASUFM010000876.1:0-9988 GCA_036274535.1 Blastocatellia bacterium | reverse complement strand
CGGCTCTCGCGATTTGAGTAACGCTCTTGTATATTTGCCGAAAGGATAATTGTGGGAAGAGAGTGTGTAATTGTCGTATCTAATATGAGATTGAAAACCATTGCAGCGATTGGGTTACTACTCGTTCTGGTGGACGCCGCCAACGCGCAGGCGGCGCAAGCGCCCCGCGCCGGGTTACCAGCGCCGGACAATTTTCTGGGCATCGCCACGTTTCCGCTGTGGGATGGGGATGCTCCTGGAGCGTTAGGCGCAGGCGCGGCGGACATTCCGACACTCACAATTTTTCGTCCCCAACCCGGTTCTGGAAACGGCACGGCGGTGATTGTGGCGCCAGGTGGCGCCTACCTGGGATTGGCGGCTAATCTCGAAGGGCGTCAGGTCGCCGATTGGTTCACCTCACGCGGCGTCACGGCTTTCGTTCTCAAATACCGGCTAGGGGCCAACTACCTTTACCCGATTCCTCTCACTGACGCGCGGCGAGCGATCCGGCTGGTACGCTCGCGCGCCAAAGATTTTGGCGTCGCCCCCGACCGCGTCGGGATGATAGGCTTCTCGGCGGGCGGCCACTTGGCCGCGACCGCGGGAACGATGTTCGACGCTGGACAGGCTGACGCCAATGACGCGGTTGAGCGTGTCAGCAGCCGCCCCGACTTCATCATCCTGGGCTACCCATGGTTGAACGCGATGAAGCCCGACCAGAAGGGCGTTCTTGCCTACTGCGGGGTCATGAAGGTCGAGCCGGAAAAGTGCCAGTCATTCGCGCAATATTCGCCTGATCAGCATGTCAGCGCGCAAACGCCGCCAGCCTTCATCTACCACACAACTGACGATGAATTAGTCCCGGTCGAGGCAAGTACTACTTTTTATCATGCGCTACGCAAGTCCGGGGTTCCGGTCGAGATGCACATCTTTGCCAAAGGCAAACACGGCAGCGGTCTGGGGTTGGGAGACCCATCGCTCGATCTGTGGCCGGCGCTTCTGGAGGCGTGGCTGCGTGCCCGCGGACTGCTCACGCCTGCCCCGGCGATTGCTTCCCCATCTCAGAAGGTATCTTATTCAAACTTTCATATCAATAACTTGAACATCGGAATGTTTCCACTCTCAGCAGGCATCGAGAGATCACGCGAATAGCCACACCGTTCGTAAAAGCCAACAGCGTCAGCCGCCACATTGGAACGCGCTTCGCCACAGCCTGCTTCTTGCGCAAAAGCCTCCGCCAGATTGAGGAGGATTCTGCCATGACCGGCCCTTTGTAACTCTTCTCGCACGGCAACCCTGCGAAACCATGCCACGCGGCCATGTATGTCAACTCGAATCACTCCTACTGGCGTGCCGCAATCAAACAGGATTAATGGGTGGTTGTCCTTTGCGAATTCATCGGGGTGGTTCTCATCGTAGACACCAAGGCGACCGCGGTTTTCAAAGAGGACTTTACGGCGGATTGCGTGGTACACACGCCACTCCTCCTCATTTTCCGGGGGACGCAATGTATGGCTCGTGTTTTCATTCATAATTGGCCGCCCAACGCCCGACTAACCGGCGCGCTGTGGTCTTTGGGGATAGGGGAATGCGCCTTCGGTTCAAATTGTTGTCGGGCGCGGCGCCGCAAACGACATCTTCGCCTGCATCTGATACGCTTCGTCTTTGCTCCTTGGCCTCAATCCCTGGTACGCATGACGAACAGGCGCCGTGGGTAAGACGCCCGGGCCAACCCACTCGGCCAGGATCGCGTCGCGCGGGCGGTCAGACCGGTTGTGGCCGGCGGCGTGGAGCGTCTTCGTGTTGAAGAAGATGCCTGCGCCCGCGCTACAGCAAATTGTAACCTTGTCCTTGAGATTTAGTTTATCCGCTTCAACATTCCTCCAGCAGGCATTCTTCGCTTCCTCGTCAGAAATCTGATGGCTGCCGCGGATGAACTCCGTAGCCCCGTTCTCAGCCATCATGTCATTCAAGCACATGATGACTATCACTGTATTTACGGAGGTAAACTCCTCGAACGGAGTATCCCGATGGAAATGCCCGTTGCTGATGCCGTTACCAACACGCGCCGCCTTAGGACGCCCGATGAGATAATTGAAGCTGAACTCGGAGCTTTCAAAGAGGGTTTCCAGCACGTCCAACATAGGCTGGTAGCGAATCAATTCAGCAAATGGGGCGTCGAATAGAGCCAGGTCCCCGATCTGCCGCACAGCGAGCCCACACTCTTCCGGGCTAAGGATGCCCGCATACCATTGGGGGTTATTCTTCACGTGGTCACGTTCAAAAAAGATCTTATCTTTAAGTGAGGGTGGGAGACTTTCAAGATTTTCGATAATTCTTGTCAACTCGTCTCGCATTCTGGAGAGAGTTGTGGGGTCAAGAAGGTCATGGACGACAACAAATCCATTATCCTGATAGGCCTTTCTCCAGGCTTCCGGTTCGTATTTCATCATCTTCTCCTTTTCGGTTGTTGGTAAATTTGGTCAGCGCCTTCAGAACATAAACGATACGGGGTGAATATTGTTGCAAGAACCTTCCGTTGCCTCTGCGCCTCCTCACTCGCTATGCGAATGGCTGCCTCGGGAATATCCTTGTGAGCTATTGCCGCAACACTGGACGGTAAAACAGAAGCGGCAGGCAACCGGGCGAAAGGATTATTCGCTATGACCACAACACTCAATCTCGCATCCATCAAACCGTCTCTCGATAAACTGCAGGCCATCGAACGCGAATTGGCGGCGTCGCTGATCGAACGTGATGAGGTCATTCGCGCTTCTCTGGTAGCGTTGCTAGTGCGGCAACACCTGGTCGTTCTCGGACCGCCGGGAACGGCGAAATCGGCTCTTGTTACAGAACTTTCTCAGCGCATCAGCCCGCAGAACGGCGCCGGGCTGCGGAACTTCGCGTATCTGATGACTCGTTTCACGACGCCGGAAGAACTCTTCGGGCCGGTGTCGGTCTCAGGACTCAAACGCGACGAGTACAAGCGCATCACAGATGGAAAACTTGTCGAGGCCGAACTCGTCTTCCTCGATGAAATCTTCAAGGCGAGCAGCGCTATCCTGAATGCGTTGCTGCAGATCGCCAATGAACGCGTCTTCCACAACGGCGGCCAGGAGATGCAGGTTCCGCTGATCTCTCTCTTTGGCGCGAGCAATGAGATGCCGCAAGGCAATGAGCTCGAAGCGCTCTGGGATCGGTTCCTGCTGCGCTTCCGTGTTGGCTATGTCACCGACACGGGGTTCGTTAGATTCATCCGCGCCGCCGCGGCGAAGCATAATGGTAACGGCTCGAATGGGCGCCAGCCGATGACGCTCCCGCAGTCGGAGCTTGCCGATTTGCAGCAGGCCGCCGCGCAGGTCGTTATTCCGAACGCGGCGATTGACCTCATTGAGCAGTTGCGACGGGATCTCGTTGCCAAGGGCATCATCATCAGCGACCGGCGATGGGGACAGTCTCTCGGCGTGTTGCAGGCTCACGCGCTCGCTGAAGGCCGCGACGCGGTAACGGAAGACGATCTTGTCTTTCTCAAACACGTTCTGTGGCAGTCGCCCGAACAACAGTCCGAGATCGGCAAGGCGCTCGCTCGCATCGGCAATCCGCTCAACTCCAAGGCCGTTGATTACGAAGACCAGGCGGCGTCGGTGCATCGCGAATGCATGGACGCGCAGAATGCCGCGCAGGGCGAAGAGCAGAAAATGCAATCGGCGATCGAGGCTAATACCAAGCTCAAGCAGATCAGCGCGAGGTTGCAGGAATTGCGCGATCAGGCCGGCGAGCAGGGGCGCAACACAAACCGCATCGATAAAGTAGTCGAGGCCGTCTCGAAGATGAAGCAGGAGATCGCCTCGCTAGTTCTTTAACCATTTGATTGGACAAGCCAATGAACACAATCATCGAACAAATCCCCGCTCCCGAACTTGTCGCCGAAATGACGGATTCCAGGGCTGTCGCCGGCGCGATTGCCGACGGCAGCCAGGCAATCGCGCATGACGGCTTCGATGTGGAGACATTTGAGCAGGCGGTGGATGATTACGCGCGCCTGGGCCGGACGGTGAAAGAGACGTCGGGCGTGATCGGCGCCGGCTCCGCGCTCTTGCGGGACCTATTCTGGAGTTTCCACAAACGCTCGCCGAGAGTCGCGCCAGTCACTCCGCTCTCCCCGGCGCACGAGATCAACCGAGAGATCGTCGAACAGATTCTTTCCACGACCGAATTGGTAAATTAACTGAAGGGTGGACTGATTTTGCACTGAAGGATGGGAATGTACACTGAAGGGTGGAATAAGGCACTTCGATACCTGGAAAAACCGCTCCAAATCCGGAGTAGAAGCCAGAAATATTGTAAATAAATTGCTTGCGCGCGCCTCGCTCTGGCGTCCTTGTCGTCTGGATGGCCCAACAGCGGGTATGGCAACGATTCGGGTCCGAATTCTCCACGTACTATGGGCAGGGTGTAACTGGCCACGCGCGTCGCATCCGTCCCCGCGCCCACCAGCACGCCGAGTTCGAGCATCCTCCTGATCGGCGGAGCGCGTTTTGCTTGTTCCTTGCCATAGCGATGAAGTATTCGCCCTAGTAAGCCATCCGGTGTTGCACGGCGATGCCGCCGCCCAGCGCCGCCGTCAATTTTAATAGCTAGTGAGTCAGAGCAATTTCTCAGGCATGACGGGCAGGTCACGCACGCGCTTGCCGGTCGCGTGGAACACCGCGTTCGCGATGGCCGGCGCCACACCCACCAGGGCGAGTTCGCCGACCCCCTTCACTCCCAGCGGGTTGACATAGGGATCGTCTTCCTTAATGAAGATGGCGTCGAGATCGGCAATGTCAGCGTTGACGGGCACGAGATAATTCGCCAGATCCGCGTTCACGATCCGGCCGCTCTGACGGTCCATGACGGTGTGTTCCATCAGCGCCATCCCGATACCGCCCACCATGCCGCCGATGGCCTGGCTGCGCGCCATCTTGGGATTTACGACGTGGCCCACTCCGTATGCGCCTACAAGTCTGCGAACGCGAACGAGCCCGAGGTCGCGATCCACGGCGACTTCAGCGAATAAAGCTCCGAAAGCTTGCATGGAATACCTGTTACGCTCATCGCCAGGCTGCGTCATCTCGGTACGCTCCAGGACACCAAGTCCATGCCGCGCAAGAATCTCTTGGTAGCGTTCGCCGCGCGACGGATCGTCGCGCAGAAACAGGCGCCCCTCAGCCGCATCAATCTGGTCAGGAGTCGCTCCGCGCAACGGCGATTGCTCATCGGCGGCCGCCATCTCCAGCGCCTTCGCTCGCAGAGCAAGACAGGCCGCGTGCGTCGCCGAGCCGACGCTGGCCATGGTTTGCGAGCCGCCATGCGAAGGCGCGTAGGGGAAAGTTGAATCGCCCAACGCAAAGCGCACGCGCTCAGGCGGAATGCCAAGAGCATCGCTGGCGACCTGAGTCATTGAGGTGTAGGTACCCGGCCCCATGTCACTGGCGGCGCTCTCGACGATCACGCGGCCATCGGCGAGCAGCCGAACGCGCGCGCCGGCAGGTCCTCGAAGCGTGTGATAGACCGCCGTAGCCATGCCCCAGCCGATCAGCCACTTTCCGTCGCTCATAGAACGAGGCTCAGGTTTGCGCGCAGCCCAGCCAAATCGCTCGGCCGCCAACCGGTAACACTCGCGCGTTGACCGGCTGGAGAAAGGCCGGTCGGTATGCTCATCATTCTCCGGCTCGTTGAGCAAACGCAACGCCACAGGATCCATGCGGAGTTCATGCGCGAGTTCATCCAAAGCGCATTCGATGGCAAAGATTCCGCTGGCCACGCCGGGCGCGCGCATGAAGACCGGCGTGTGCGTATCGAGCGGCAATATGCGATAGCGCGTCCTCACATTCGGACACGAGTGCAGGAATCCTGTGGGTTCGAGCAAACGCTCCACGTATTGCTCGTAGCTCGAGGTTTCCGCAACGCCATGATGGATGATTGCTTTGAGCCGCCCGTCTCGCGAGGCCCCGAGCGTCACGCGCTGCCACGTTTCCGGCCGGTAGCCTGTTCCGGTGTACATCTGGCGCCGCGCCAACACGAGTTTCACCGGCCGCCCGACAAAACGCGCGGCCATCGCCGCCAGGGTGACATGAGGCCACGCCCTCAGCGTCGCGCCGAACGCGCCGCCTACAAATGGCGAGATGACGTGAACCTGTTCCGGCGCCAGGCCGAAGACCGCCGCGAGTTCATTGCGCACGTTAACGACCCACTGGGTCTTATCCCAGAGCGTAAGCCTGTCGCCTTCCCAGCGTGCGATAGTGGCGTGTGGCTCCATCGGGTTGTGCTGCTGGCGTGGAATCAAATACTCTGCCTCGACCTTCACCGCGGATTCTGCAAAGGCGCGCTCCGGGTCGCCCCGGCGGGTGTCGGCGGGCTGCGGCGAATTGGGGAGCAAACTCACATCCGGCGCCACGGCTCGCTTTAGACCGCCGCTAAAGTCCAGACGTGGCGTCTCCGGCGCGTATTCGATTCGAACGAGTGATGAGGCGTATTCGGCCTGGTCGAGCGTCTCCGCTACCACGACTGCGATCGGCTGGCCGCTAAACCGTACAACATTATCTTGCAGTACGTGCAGCCGTTCGCCGGAAGGATCCAAGGCGCTCTTCTGCTCGCGATACTGGAGCCTGGGCGCGTTAAGATGCGTGATCACGGCGAGGACGCCCGCAGCGCGCTGGGCGGCGGGCGCGTCCAGCTTCTCGACTCGTCCTTTCGCCACTTCGCTTGTCACGATAACGGCATGCGCCAGATTCGGCGGATCATGCTCCGCCGCGTATGCGGCGCGGCCCGTCACTTTTAGCGCGCCATCCACGCGAGGCATCGGCTTGCCGACCATTGTGTCTTTCATACACGACCTCCCACTTGCTCCAGCGCGCGGACGACGGTCCGCTTGAGGAGTTCCACCTTGAAAGCGTTGTCCGTGAGCGGGCGGGCGCCTTCGCCTGCGCGCATTGCCGCGTCGCGCCACACCCGGGCGCTGGATTCCCGCCCGACGAGCGCTTCCTCGACGCGGCGCAAACGCCAGGGCGTCGTACCCACTCCGCCCGCCGCCACGCGGGCGGCGCGAATGACGCCGCCGTCCACGTGGAGCGCCGTGGCGACTGAAACCAGGGCAAATTCGTACGACTCGCGATCACGCACCTTGAGGTAGAGTGAGCGTGATGTATGGGCGCCCGCGGGAATGTCAATGCGGACAATCATTTCGTCCGCGCGCAGCGTGTGTTCGAGATGTGGAGTTTTGCCGGGAAGCCGATACAACTCCGTGAGGGGGATGTGGCGGTCGCCGGCGTCGCCGCGAACGCGGACAACCGCATCCAGGGCGACGAGCGCCACCGCCAGGTCTGACGAATGCGTCGCGACGCATTCCTCGCTTGCGCCGAAGATCGCGTGTGTCCGATGAACGCCCGCCCGCGCGGGACAGCCGGACCCCGGTTGTTTCTTGTTGCAGTCGACGCCCGGATCCCTGAAGTATGTGCAGCGGGTCCGCTGCAGCAGGTTGCCGCCTACGGACGCCATGTTGCGTATTTGCGGAGAGGCGCTCGCGAGAAGCGATTCCACGATCACGGGATAGGAGGCCGCAATTCGGCGGTCGGCGGCCACGTCAGACATGCGCGCAAGCGCGCCGATCTCGAGCCCGCGCGCCGTCATCTCGATGCGCCGATGGGGCAGGCGATTGATGTCGACGAGCGCCGCCGGTTGTTCGATGTGCTCACGCATGAGATCGACGAGCGTGGTCCCGCCGGCCAGAAAACGCGCGCCGCCTCGAGCCGTCTGGATTGCGCCCTTGTCGTCTTGAGCGCGATGAAACTCAAATGGAACCATGCCTCACCTCTTTTCCGCCACACTGCGAACGGCGGCGATGATGCCGGGATACGCGCCGCAGCGGCAGATGTTGCCGCTCATCCACTCGCGCGTCTCTTCAATTGAGCCTGTGCGCCCCTCAGCGATGCAGGCCACGCCGGAGATGATCTGGCCCGGAGTGCAATAGCCGCACTGAAACGCGTCGTGTTCGATGAAAGCCGCCTGCAGCGGATGCAGGTCGGCCCCTTTCGCCAACCCCTCGATCGTCGTGACCGCCGCGCCGTCGCAGGTTACTGCCAGCGTGAGACAGGACAACACGCGTCTTCCATTCACCAAAACGGTACACGCCCCACAAGCGCCGTGGTTACAGCCCTTCTTGGCGCCGTTCAAATGGAGCCGCTCGCGCAGCAGGTCCAGCAGCGAAGTGCGAACGTCTATCGTGATCGCCTGCTGCGCGCCATTCACCGCCACCTTGATGGGAATGGCAGATGGATTGTCGGTCGCGCGCATCCCAGTTCCTCCTGTTGACTGTTGACCGCCGAACGCGGAAGCGCTGGCGCCTAACGCGCCCCCTGTCTTGAGCGATGTTTCCAGAAACTCACGTCTCGTCCAATCCGAATCTTTCACGTTGCGCTCCTTTTCGAACTTCGAGAGAATGCTTACACGGCCGCTTTCCTGCCTTGCTTGAAAAACGCGAGCAGGTCGGCGTTGATCTGGTCCGGGTTGGTTGTGCACATCCCGTGCGGAAAACCGGGATAGACCTTCAGCGTGGAATTCTTCACGATCTTTGCGCTCATCAGAGCCGACGCGCCGATCGGCACGATCTGGTCGTCGTCGCCGTGAAGAATGAGGGTTGGGACATCAAACTTCTTGAGGTCTTCGGTGAAATCCGTCTCGGAGAAAGCCTTGATACAATCGTAATGGGCCTTGACGCCTCCCGTCATGCCCTGTAGCCACCAGCGTTCTCGGACGCCTTCTGAAATCTCGGCTCCCGGCCGGTTGTATCCGTAGAACGGGAGTGTAATGTCCTTGTAGAACTGCGACCGGTCTCCCGCAACTCCGTCTCGAATGCTATCGAAGGCCGAGATGGGCAGGCCGCCGGGATTCTTTTCCGTCTTCAGCATGAGCGGCGGCACAGCGCTAATGAGAACAGCCATGGCGACGCGTTTCGTGCCGTGACGGCCGATGTAGCGAGCTACTTCGCCGCCTCCGGTCGAGTGACCGACGTGAATTGCGTCTTTCAGATCAAGGTGTTCGACCAGCGCCGCGAGATCGTCGGCGTAAGTGTCCATGTCGTTACCGTCCCAAGTCTGGCTGGAGCGCCAGTGACCGCGGCGGTCATGCGCGATGACACGATAGCCCTGCCGACCGAAGTACAGCATCTGGGCGTCCCAGTCGTCCGCGCTTAGCGGCCATCCATGGCTGAACACAATCGGCTGTCCTTCGCCCCAGTCTTTATAAAAGATTTCGACGTCGCTCGAATTTTCCTCACCAACTTTGATGTATGGCATATTGAGATCCTACTTCTTGATGTGAAATTTTCTTTGACCCGATGTTTGCGGCAGGCCGCGTCAACATGTTTGTTGATATTTTGTGGATCAACGGCTTCTCTGAAGATGCGCCTCCAGGAACCACAGATCCTTGTCCAGCGACCGCGAGATTTCAGTGAACAGATCTGAAGTGGTCGGGTCGCCTAATTCCGCCGATTGTTGAATGGCGCTGCGGATCGAGGCGGCCAGCTTAGCCACTTGAGCGGCGAGCGCGCGAACGTGTTCCGGGCCGTCCACAGCGCTGAGATCATATTCACCAATGGAAGAGCTTGCGGCGGACTGGCGAGTCGTTCCTTCGGCAACTCCGCCTAAGGTCGCCACCCGCTCGGCAAGTAGGTCGCACCCTTCCTCGACCCTTTCTGCGATGCCGTCAAATAGCTCGTGAAGTTGTATGAACTCCGGCCCCTTCACATTCCAGTGCGCATATTTGGTCTGGTTAAACAGGTCGATCATGTCCGCTAGGTTCTGATTGAGAAGGCGCGCGAGCGTCAGGCGTGTGCGCTCGCCGATGTCAATCAGCGTTTCATATTTTGCGAATTCAGTCACCATAGTATCAGTCTCCTTTCGGGCGCCGAGTTGAATGCGAACTTATTCTGAATCAGGAAGTTTCCGAGTTACCTGCCTCCTCCTGCGAA
>DASUFM010000875.1:0-6140 GCA_036274535.1 Blastocatellia bacterium | reverse complement strand
CCGCAGATAATGTTCGGAGGAACCGAAAAGATCGGCGGGCGCGACACTCAGATATTGCGAATGACCATGCCTGATAAACGGCGCGCGGCTTTCTATTTCGACAAGGAAACGGGGCTGCTCACCCGCCGCGTCGTATCAACTGAAACTCCCATCGGCGTCGATTCCGAACAGACTGATTACGAGGATTACCGCGAGGTCGACGGCGTCAAAGTCGCGCACACGATACGGACTTCGTACCTCGACAATTTATATTCTTCCACGCGCAAATTCAGCGAGATAAAACACAACGCGCAGGTGGATGAAGCTCAATTTAAGTAAGAATCGGGTGAGAATCTGTTCAGGCCGCAGAAACCATGGATTTCAAAAGTGGGACACATTCAAATGTGTCCCACTTTTATTCTTACTCCGCTAACCAAATATTCTTTGTCCATTACAATCCTGAGAATTACTGAACGGACAGACGAACATTTCCAAATCTTCCTGTTCGATTCGTTTGCGGGCGCCGCCCTTTGTCGTTAAACTGGTTTTTGTGGGTGTATTGGCCAATAGCCGCGCGCCCGCTGCAAACCCGGCCCCATTCCCCAGACTGGGAATCGCCGATCCGGCGATGACAATTCGTTCAAACAAATTCATGGCAGGAAAAGTATCAGCGACAAATGAATAGACTCACCATCGCAATTCCTTATACCGAAGATAAACAGTTTGAAACCTTGGCCCGACAACTCAACGCTCATCAGATCGTGGAAGAAGTTCTATGTCTGCATCAGGACGCGCCGCCCTCTTTGCCGGAGGGAGTAAAGGGGGCCAGGGTGGACGCCTTCTTTTCCGGCCGCGCGATCAACTCATTGATTGAAGCATGGAAGACGGATTATCTGCTGCTGATTCTGCCCGGAGGCCGGGTGGAACTCGGCGCGCGCGCGCTTGAGAGGTTCGTTCAAGTTGCGGATGACGCGGGCGCGGCCTTTGTTTATTCGGATTTTCGCCAGCAGAACGGCGCGGAGATCACGGACCATCCGCTGATTGATTATCAACTCGGCTCGATTCGCGACAATTTCGATTTCGGCTCGGTGATCCTGCTTGCGCGCGAAGAGGTCGTGAAGGCTCTGCGTGATCACGGCGGCGTCTCGTCCGACATTCAATGGGGCGGGTTGTACGACCTGCGGCTCAAGCTCTCGATAAATTCGACTATCTTTCGCATTTCCGAACCGCTTTACACTCGCGTCGCGGCCGATCTGCGGGCCACCGGCGAGAAAATTTTCGATTACGTAGATCCGCGAAAACGCGACTACCAGATCGAAATGGAAAAGATCGCCACAGAGCACCTGGAGCGCATAGGAGCGCGGCTGGAGCCTGTCTTCGCCAATTCATCAGAATCGGCCGAAATGGCGGAATCGCGCGAAGAATACCCGGTCAAAGCCAGTGTGATCATCCCGGTGCGCAACCGCGTCAAAACGATCGCCGACGCCGCTCGCAGCGCGCTCTCGCAGAAGACCGATTTCCCGTTCAACGTCATCGTCGTCGATAACCATTCGACCGACGGGACGACCGATCTGCTGCGCGAACTCGCGGCCGGCGACGGGCGGTTAATTCATATAGTTCCTGAGAGGACCGATTACGGCATTGGCGGGTGTTGGAACGAGGCGATCTATTCGACGCATTGCGGGCGCTACGCCGTGCAACTCGATTCTGACGACATCTATTCGAGTGAGAATACGCTCGCGCGGATCGTCTCGGAATTCGATTCCGCCGAATCCGAGAATAAGAGCTACGCGATGATCGTCGGATCTTACACGATCGTCGATTTCGATCTGAACGAACTGCCGCCGGGATTGATCGATCACCGCGAATGGACGCGCGACAACGGGCGTAACAACGCGCTTCGCATCAACGGGCTCGGCGCGCCGCGGGCGTTTGATGTGAGCGTGTTGCGCCGGATCGGTTTGCCGAACGCCAGCTACGGCGAAGATTACGCCGTCGCGCTGCGCGTCAGCCGCGAATACGAGATCGGGCGGATTTACGATTCGCTCTATTTCGCGCGCCGCTGGTCTGGCAACTCGGACAGCGCGCTGCCGCTCCTGACCGCGAACCGCTACGACGCTTACAAGGACCGGCTGCGGACGATCGAGATACTCGCGCGACAGCGGTTCAACGCGAGCAAGCGGGTGAAAGGCGCGTCGCAATGAGCCGGCCAATGAACTGGAGAGACAGGATTATCAGCGTAGAAGAGCTGCGGCCATATCTGACGCCATGCTTGCGTGAGAACTCAGATCCCGATTTTCGCGGCCTCGTCGAAGCGTTGGCAGGGCAGCAGTCGGCGACCTGGCCGATGCTGCGCGACGCGGCGGCAGGGCTGGCGCGCGTGGAATACAAGAGGCTGATTGCCGCGGGCTCTGAAGTCCTGGCGCAATTCAACCCGCAGAGGATCGTCAGCACGGGGGCCAAAGTTGACGCGGCGACGATCAAACAGCGCCCCTGCTTCCTGTGCCCGGAGAACCTGCCGCCGGAAGAGCGCGGAATAGCGTTCGGCGCGGATTTCGTCGCGCTCTACAACCCGTTTCCCGTCCTGCCGCGCCACCTGGTGATCGCCTCGAGCCGCCACATTCCGCAAACGATGGACGGCAATTTCGGAACGCTGCTCGACCTTGCGCTGGAACTCGGCGGCGAGTTTTTCGCCCTGTACAACGGCGCGAGGTGCGGGGCTTCGGCGCCGGATCATTTGCACTTTCAGGCCTGCGAGCGCAAATCGCCGCCGATCTTTCCTGAGATCGAGACATGGAAAATTCGCGGCCTGTCGAATGATTCGGGCGTGGAATCCTTCGCGTTGAAAGATTA
Source organism: Blastocatellia bacterium (assembly GCA_036274535.1). GTDB lineage: Bacteria > Acidobacteriota > Blastocatellia > RBC074 > RBC074 > JAJVID01. Next base: position 3,308 of record DASUFM010000875.1, on the reverse strand, counting down.
CCGGTTGAACGCGCTGATCGCTCGTGGCGCTGATCGCGCCGCCTTGATTGAATGGTTCGACAGATCGCTGCGTCGCCTGGCGGAAATTACAGGCGCTGAGGCCGAGCCGATGATCAATCTGGTGGCCACACGCGATGAGGACCGATGGACTGTCATAGTTTTCCCGCGCGACAAACACCGGCCCGCCCGTTATTTCGCCGAAGGCGATGCGAAATTGACCGTCAGCCCGGCGGCGATAGACCTTGCGGGCGTCCTGGTAGTCCCGCAGCCCGATCATTTCGAAAAAATCACGTCGCGCGATGTGGAAGAGATTTACGCTGAGGTGACGCTGAACAATAAAATGTTTGATATATGGTTGCAATAAGGCAAATAGGATAAATATGAAAAGTGCGCAATTAAAGATCAATGGAATCAACGATTATAGGGTATGAACGCCAGAGATTGTCGAATGAATATAATCGATCATGAGCCGTCTGTTTCCGTCGGATTGATAACCGGAACCGAGACCGTGGGTTTTGAGTTGAAGGGGGCTTTCGTGAATTCCGCCGGCGAACGGCTGGACGGCGGGAGCTATCGCGCGAGGCCGGTTGATAACGGCGTTGAAATCGTTTCCGAAGAGGGCTGGCGCGGCTTTTCGGCTTCCGAGTATTTTTTGACGCCCGCTGAACCGGCGGCTACTTTTATCATCCGCGACGTCACCATAGGTATCGATTTTCACTGGCAGCGAAAACAGGACCAGCAATTTCAAGGGGCGTTGAGGATGAGGCTCGAATCGGCCAGGCCCGAAGCAGGTGGACGATTGACGGTCGTCAACGATGTTCCGGTCGAATCCTATCTGATCGGCGTCATCTCCTCGGAGATGAGCGCGAACGCTCATCCCGAGCTGCTCAGGGCGCATTCGGTCATTTCGCGAAGCTGGCTGCTGGCGCAGATGAAGCCGTGGAAGAAGGCGCGTCATAAACCTTCATTTGCGCTGCAAACTACTGGCGGGGAGAAAAGACTGATTCGCTGGTACGATCAGGAGAGTCACGCCGATTTTGACGTCTGCGCCGACGACCATTGCCAGCGTTACCAGGGCGTCGCGAAGGCGACCTCGCCGACGGTTTACGAGGCAGTCAACGCGACGTTCGGGCATGTCCTCACTTTTGACGAGGAGTTGTGCGACGCGCGGTTTTCAAAATCGTGCGGAGGGATGACCGAAAGCTACGAAGCGGCCTGGGAAGACGCGCGCTTTCCTTATCTGGCCGTCTCATATGACGGCGAAGTGTTTCCCGCCGGATTCGATTTGCCATTGACCGACGAGGCCAACGCCGAACGCTGGATTCGCAATTCGCCGCCCGCCTTCTGCAATACAACGGACCCCGGGATCCTCGGCAAGATTCTGCCAAATTTCGATCAGGAGACCACGGACTTTTATCGCTGGCGCGTGAGGCTACAGCAGGACGAACTGCGGGAGTTGCTGCGCGCCAAACTCGGCGTGGATTTCGGCGCCATTCTTAAAATGGAGGCCGTCGAGCGCGGCGCTTCAGGGCGCGTCGTCCAGTTGCGCATCGTGGGCGAGCGCGAAGCCATGGTCATCGGCAAGGAACTCGAAATCCGCCGCGCGCTCTCGCGGTCGCACCTGTACAGCTCGGCCTTCGTCGTTGAGAGCGAAGGAACTGGGGCCGCCGCCCCCGCCGCCTTCACTCTGATCGGGGCAGGGTGGGGACACGGCGTGGGGCTCTGCCAGATCGGCGCCGCGCTGATGGCCGAGCGCGGCTACGATTTCCGGCGCATTCTGGGGCATTACTATCGCGGCGCGAGGCTTTACGGGCTATACTCGGCTCAGTACCGCGAGCGGTAGCGAGCGGGTTCGATCGACAGGCCCGCTCGCTACCGCTCGCGGCGCTGATTCGGCGGGAATTATAGAATGAGCGATGAATTTTACACTTTTGCCCTGGCTGAGCGCAGGCGAATGCTGGCTGACGCCGGATTCACTCGCGATGATCTGCGAATCTGGGCGCATCCTGACGGGCGGGCCATCGGAGAGGGCGTCGCGGCGGCATTGACCGATGAGGCCTTTTTGCGATATTTGAAGGTCGAGATCGAGCCTGTTTTCGCCGGAAAGGCCGGAGGCAACGGCAACGGTTTCAAATAGAGACGATTGGACCGCAAGTTTTTTACATCAACGCCTAGCCAGCTGCCAATATCATGTTGGAGGAGCCTCGATGAAAGCGACGGCGTTTACCCTGCTTCTTATCTGTTTATTGTTGTTGTCATCATCCGCGCAGAGCCAGCGGGCGCCGCGGCGGTCGGATTTCACGGACTGGAGGAGTTCCAGCGAATCGCATCGGCAATTGGAGTATACATTCGCGCGCCTCGAATACAGGTCGTACGGGCGGCGCTGGTCGTCGTGGATGACCGATTATCCGGAGGCCGACTATCATTTCATCATGGGCCTGCGCAACTGGTGCAGGAGCAGCCTGGCGATCTCCGACGAGCCGATTTCCTTCTCGCCAACCGACAAGGAACTCTTCAAATACCCCTTCGTTTACGTCGTCGAACCCGGCTACATGGCTCTTTCAGATGAAGACGCCGCCAACATGCGTGAATACCTGACGCGGGGAGGTTTTCTGGCGCTGGACGATTTCTGGGGCACATATGAGTGGCGGAACGTACAGGAGCAGATGCGCAAGATCTTTCCCGACCGTTCGATTCAGGAATTGCCGCTCGATCATCCGATTTTCCACTGTTATTTCGATATTGACGAAGTCGTTCAGGTTCCGCAAGTCGGTTACATCTGGTCCGGCGTCACACATGAAAAAGACGGCTATGTCCCGCATTATGAAGGGATCATGGATGAGACCGGCCGCGTAATGGTCTTCATCGCCCGCAACGCCGACAACGGCGACGCCTGGGAACATATTGACAACCCGCAATACCCATTGAAATTCGGACTGGCCGCTTACAGGCTGGGAATGAACCTGATCGTTTATTCGATGACGCACTGAGGCGGTGGTTGGTGGTTGGTGGCTGGTGGTTGGTGAATTTTGCCGACTACCGGCGACTATCCATCAATCAAACACGCCGAAAAACGCTGTATCCGGGAACCAACCACCAACAACCCTTTTTTCAAACTATGAATTTATACCCGACCCGATGAACAGTGACTATGTGACGCGGGTCGCTCGGAGTGTCTTCGATCTTCTGGCGCAGCTTGGCGATGTGCATGTCGACGGTTCTGGTGAGAGGGAAACTGCCGTAACCCCAGACTGAATCGAGCAGTTGATCGCGAGTGACCACTTCGCCGCGATGGTCGATGAAATATT